>CAZZDX010000199.1:0-5901 GCA_964653185.1 uncultured Bacteroidales bacterium | reverse complement strand
CCTTTTTTATTAGTTTTTATTATTTTTGCAAACATACGAGACAAACTGCCGTTAGCAACAAGGCGAAGAAAGTCAGTTAGCAAAATCAAAGGTTTTAAGCGGTAATAAAAAATATTTAAAGATAAAATGAAATTTTTTTATTTATTATTATTTACAATATTTTATACAACTATTTCTAATGCCCAATGGTTTCAGCAAAACTCAGGGATAACTAAAAATCTTAATTCCGTTTTTTGCATTGACAGTAATATTGTTTTTGTTGCCGGAGATTCTGGGACAATACTTAAAACAACAAATGGAGGCACAAATTGGCACTCTCAAATTTCAAATACAAATCAAAGATTAATATCAATTTATTTTATTGATTCTTTGATTGGCTTTTCCGTCGGAGATAGTGGAATAATTATCAAAACCACAGATGGTGGGAATATATGGAATTTACAAAATTCCTATACAAATAGTCAATTGAATAGTATTTATTTTACCAGTAATGATACCGGTTATGTTGTAGGAATGAATTCCACTTTCATTAAAACAACAAACGGAGGTACAGATTGGAACGTTGATTCAACTTTTGGCCCTTGCTGTTATTATTTAAATAGTATTTTCTTTACATCAAAAAGCAAAGGTCGGATACTTGGGTATGATTTACCAGGTGCAATTATACTGTCAACAATAGATACTGGTAAAACATGGAGTATGTATGTCGACCCTGAAGCACAATATAATAATTGGTGGCTAGGGATGTCAATGGTGGAAGATACTGGTAGTGAAAGAATCGTTATTGCAGGCAATCAAGGTTCAGTTAGGAGCCTGCAAGATAATTGCACAGGTTACTGGGATATGTGGGGTGCTAACCTTGGAAATGGAAATGTTACTTTGAATTCTGTTTGTGTTTCAAAAACTGGTTTATGGAATGCAGTTGGAACAAACGGAACAGTAGGATATTTTCCGAATTACGGAAACGGCAATCAGGTGTCTGGTGTAACATCAAATCTAAATTCAATAACTTTTATAGATACTTTAATTGGATATGTAGCTGGTGACAGCGGAGTTATATTAAAAACAATAAATGGCGGAATAATAACAAGCATAGAAAATAATGCAATAACTCATGAAGCTAATTTGTACAATTATCCTAATCCATATAGCAAAACCACAATTATACATTACAAATTATCAGAAAATAGTAATGTAATATTGAAAGTGTTTGATATTACTGGTAAAGAAGTAAAAACATATGTAAATCAATTTCAGCAAAGAGGTAAATATAATTTTTATTTTGATGCTAGTAATTTACAAAGTGGAATTTATTATTATCGACTGACAATCGGAAACATTTCGGATACAAAAAAAATGATTGTATTGAAATAAAAAAATTTCTGCAAACACGAATTGACTAAAATATGGAATTGATAAGAAGCATAGAATTAAAGATTATTTAAATTATTGGCATTATTGATAATTCGCCCAGTTGCTAACAAGCGTTATAGTTAATTGCCGAGACAGTAGTAAATTCAAGGTTTGTAGTCCGTTTAACGGTATTGCAACTTGATAAGTAACTACCCCGCAATCGGCTACTATTCTTATACTAAACGTTCAGAGTGTCTAAAAACTAATAAAAAAGCAAAATAAATTTGATTGTAAAAAATATAAATCATTGATTATCAATATAATCAGGCGACTGCCTGAATGTTTTAATAAAAAATCTAATAATTTTGGGTTTTTAGACAAACTGCCGTTAGTGTAATTGCTCATTTTTTGCTATTTGAAAAGTTAATTTGTTATTTATTTGGTAGAAATAATAAAAAAGTTATATAAACAAATTCAAATTAAGTAACTTTACCGAAATTTAATTAATGAAAAAGATAGAAGAATTATTTACCGACAAAAAAATAGTTGAAAAAATACAAAGGAAACTTCCAAAATTGTTTCAACTTGCCGAATTGGAAAGCTCTCGGGCAGGAAAAATTGGAATGGAGGTAGGTTCAGTTCGTGAAAAGATTATTGTTGCATTGCTAATTTATAAATTTGGTAAAAAAAATGTTGAAACTGAAATTCCGATTACAGAATCAGAAGTTGATGTAAAAGTTTACGGTAATCCAATTTCAATCAAAACCATAACAGGAAAAAATTTAGGTGGTGTAAAACTGATTTGGACAGTTGACGCAGAAAAAGCTTTGGAATTTCGCAAGAATTATAAACCAAACTGCAGTATGATACTCGTTCAAATCAATTGGGATAATGGTGGCGGTTTTTTCTATATTCCTTTAAAAGTTCAGCTTGAAATATTAAGAAAAATCGGCATAAAAAATTACATTAAACTACCCAAAGTTGGAACCAATCCAAGAGGTATTGAAATGACTGCAAATGCTTTGCGAACACTTGTAAATCATAGAAAAACATTCAAAATTGACATTGAATGGAGAAAAGAGAAAATTAATTTCAACGCCTTTAAACGCTGGATTGAACTTTGGGAACAAAATTAAAAATTATGAAAAGAGGGACAGAAACAAGTAGCTTTGGAACAAATGGTAGAATAAATCACGATTCATCCAAATTTTATAATTCAAAATTATACAAGGAATTATCAAATGAAAAACAAGTTAGAAAAGAAACTAACTTGTTTCCAGAAAATTTGCTAAACACAACAATATTTGGTTCGGCAGAAGATATGTCAATGATACCTGAGAATTCATTGCATTTAATGATTACATCGCCACCATACAATGTTTCAAAAGAATATGACGAAGATTTGTCATTATCCGAATATTTAGAAATGTTAAGAAACGTGTTTAAAGAAACTTATAGAGTTTTAGTTAATGGTGGTCGTGCTTGTATAAATGTTGCAAATCTTGGCAGGAAACCATATATACCGATTTCAGATTACATTTCAAAAATGATGATTGAAATCGGGTTCAATATGCGTGGTGAAATAATCTGGAATAAGGCAGCAAGTGCAAGCCCTTCTACTGCTTGGGGTAGTTGGATGTCGGCTTCTAATCCAATTTTAAGAGATATTCACGAATATATTTTAGTATTTTCAAAAGGTGATTATAAAAGAGACCGTAAGAGAGATGAGAAAGAAACAAAACAAAATTCAATTTCAAGAGATGAATTTATGGAATGGACAAAATCTGTTTGGACATTTAATGCTGAATCTGCAAGAAGAGTTGGGCATCCTGCACCATTTCCAATTGACTTACCTTACAGATTTATACAATTATATTCTTTTAAAACTGATATTATTTTAGACCCGTTTATGGGTAGTGGAACGACTGCGATTGCTGCTTTAAAAAGTAACAGAAAATATGTTGGATTTGAAATAAGTCAAGAATATATTAACCTGACAAAAAATAGAACCGCACAATATGAAAATATGTTAAAACTTGAATAACAAAAGAAAAACGCCCTACAATAAATAAGCTTCAAACGGCTTGCAAAGCCAAGTTTGAAGCAAATGCTAATTATCAATTACAATTTTCTTGTTAAAGTTTCCTATTCTAATAATATATATTCCGCTTGAGAATTCTTTTAAAGAAATTGAGATATTATTTTTATCAGAAGGAATAGGATATTGTTTTACTTTTTGTGAAAGCATATTAAATATTTCTATATTTAATTCATTGGTTTCCATTATATCAGGAATTTTTATATAAAGAGTATTATTAGCAGGGTTTGGAAAGATAGATATTTCAGATGTTGCAGAATCTGAGAAAGTTTGATTATAGTCATTAAAAGTGGCGGGCATAAGTTGAAAATTACCGGTTCCGTTAGGATATCTTCCGTAAGAAATATCTTCGCTTTGTTGTCCGAAACTATTATTATCAATGCTACTCTTGTCAGAGTTGGATAATATAAGTGTTTCTCCTGATTTTGATAGTTTAAAATTAGAATGTAGTCCTTGTTGCATATTATCATCAGCCCAGATGATGATAAAATCATTGGCTTTAATAGTTGTGTCAGGGAAAGACCATTTATAAGGGTCATCTGTTTGGTCAGATAAAAACATATTAACAAGCCATATATCATTATTTGTATTATTATATAGTTCTATCCAGTCATCATATTCATTGTTCTGGTCTTTTGCAGTAGAAAGGTTAGAAGCCATTATTTCATTTATAACAAGGTCATTTTCAGATAGTTGAATACTACTGACAATATATG
The DNA here is from genome assembly GCA_964653185.1 of uncultured Bacteroidales bacterium. Taxonomy (GTDB): domain Bacteria; phylum Bacteroidota; class Bacteroidia; order Bacteroidales; family CAZZDX01; genus CAZZDX01. The sequence goes on along the minus strand of CAZZDX010000199.1, from coordinate 1,734 downwards.
AATAGCATTCGTATTCAGCTCTTTCAGGAGAAAATTTTCCTGCATCATCATTTTCAGCATAAATATAATAATATACAGTAGTACCAGGATTAAAAGCAGGTATTAAAGCTCCAAAGATATTATCTCCGGATATTCCGTCATTATGGTTGCCGTCATCATACATTGATATTGAATTAAATGGAGCAAAATCTTCATTTTTATATTCTAAAAAAGCACTGGTAAGATTAGATATTTGGGCTGTTATCCAGACAGAGTCGTTACAAGATGGTGAAGATACAGATTGTTGTATATCAGAGATAACAGGAGCTTGTTTAATGATATTTGAATCTGTTAAAAAATAATTATATCGCGGGTTCATCAATACGTTTATTCCATAAATATCAGCTGTATTTGGTGGTGGAGGAAAATTTCCATCTAATCCGTGTTGAAAAGCAGGGTATGGATATAAGGAATTATGGTCATTGGCAACGCATGTATCTATCATATTTTGTAGTTGTATAGCTCTGTTTTTCATTGCATTATTATCAAGGAATTCGTTTATAAAAGTTCTGTAATGAGCAAAATATCTTTTTTTATAATCAGGTATTGCCATCAACTCTTCAATCAAAGGTCGTTTGTCATTATCATAATTCCACAGAGGATTTAGGTTTATCATTTTATCAATACTTAGTTGTCCCTGACCGCCATTTCTAAATACACCGAAGCATTCGTTTAAATCCCAGACAATAGTATTAAATCTGTTATAATCATTTTCATATAAGTAATAATTGTGTCCTGAACCGGTATAACTATCCATATTAACAGAAATATTATTAAATACGTGCATCCATAAAGAGCGGTCAACATCTAAAAACTCATTAACATTACTTGGATTATTATTTAGTTCTAAAATCATATTTGTAAGCTTTGTCCAGCCATAGTCAGATTTTATTTCATAAGATTGTTCATAGCAGATGGTATCATTGCCCATAAATATGAGTGGTGAGGATATTCCTTGTACTGATGAGCAACCTAGTGGCGGAGGTTCAGGAGTTCCTGTAATTGTAACAGGGTCGCATTTAAAAAAGCTGTTATTTTTTGAGTTAAAGTGTTTGTTTAAGAAAGGTTTGTTAACAGATTCAATGTTAGTATATAATCCGCATATAGACCCATTGATATATAACACAATATAATTTGCCTGTGGTTCCGGCATATAGTTTCGCAGGATTTCGTAAGATAAGACCTCTCGCACACAGCTTGGGTCTTTAAACATATTACCGATTTTTAAAGTGATATATCCATATAGATTTTGGTCTTTTACATAGTCAATTTTAATATTAAAGGAGTTTTTCTTTCTTTTCGGGTCATAAGAACTGTTTCCTTTAAATCTGACGCCTACACTATCATATTTTATTCCATCAACTGTTAAATCGGCTAATACTCTACTTTCAATGTTGTTTAATTTAAAAGAGTCAAGAATAGTATCCCAGTTTGCATCATAAAAGTCAAGATACAGAGTTCTGATAGTGTCAATATTATACAGATTTTGTCCATATAATTTGTTGGTAAGCATGACAGAACAAAGTATAATTAAGCCAAGTAATAGCTTTCTCATATATTTATATCTTTAACAAGACAAAAGATAAAAATTTCAAGTTTCAAGTTCCAAGTTCCCAATTCAAAGCACAAAGCACAAAGCACAAAGCACAAAGTTCATAATTAATAATTTAATAATTATTTTCTAAATTTTAAGTA
>CAZZDX010000198.1:0-5948 GCA_964653185.1 uncultured Bacteroidales bacterium | reverse complement strand
ATATTATTGTTTAACTAAAAACTATAAAAATTATGAAAACAAAACTTATGTTTCTACTAACAATTGCTTTTGCAATAAACAGTTATTCTTTTGCTCAAAAGACAGAGATATATCTTAATCAGGTAAAACCGGATGCAAGATTATATGAATGTTTTGATAAAGCATATATTCAGCAACTTCAAAAGGATAATCCCGAAACAATCTTATATTATAACTTTTATCTTGACAACTCATATTTTGTGGGAAAACAAGTTCCAGGAAAACCTGTCCAAGGTAAAAATATCAATGAAATTACATTAAAAAATGAAATATCATCAGGTAAAGTTCAGTATTTTAATGAAAATGTATCTGATTTTAATCCAAAGACATTTAATGTCCTAAAATATAACTTTAATACCGACTATGATAAATATACAAACTATATTTTAGGGAACACAGGTAAAATATTAATTTTTTATCCTGAAAAAAAGTTTACAAAAAAATATAATGACTATAAAAAATTTCTAAGTTATAAAAACAATTCGGATATAAATGCCGGGTATGACCGTGAATCTTCTGTTCCTGCAGATCTTGCCGGCTCTTATAAATCAATCAAATCAACCAGTGAAGGATTTGACAGTACTATGTTTCTCCCTGATGGTCCTGATTGTGGACCATGTTATAATACTGATGTTGAATTTAGTGGCTTTGCCCCGGGACAAACAATTACCGGTGTTAATGATATTTTATCTATATGTGTTAATATGGAACATTCTTTTGTTGGGGACTTGGAGTTTAGAATAATTTGTCCTAATGGACAGAGTGCTGTGCTAAAAGAATATATTCAATCGGGTAATGGTTATCTCGGAGTACCTTATGGTGGAGATAGCCATGGTAGTTATGATAATGGTTGTGATCCTGCTGATAATCCATCTGGCACTGGCTGGAACTATTGCTGGTCAGAGATGTTTTCTACAATTGGCACTATAAATGATCATTCATCTGAATATACATTAGATTCTACTAATACAGGAAGTTATACCGGCTATTATGATCCTGATGCAAGTTTTTCAGGTCTGATAGGATGCCCTTTGAATGGTGTGTGGACAATTGAAATTTGTGATTACTGGGCTATAGATAATGGATATGTCTTTTCATGGGATTTAAACGTAATCTATAATTCTAATCTTCCTAATCTAATCACAGGAAAGGTATATAACGACACTGATGGTGATTGTGTCTTTAATGGCGGGGACTTTCCAATGCAGAATGTAATGATTGAAGTTCAACCCGGACCCTATTACGGAATAACTGATGCAAATGGAAATTACTCTGCGTGGGTAGATTCAGGAACTTATACTTTAAATCAGATATTACCAAATACATTATGGCAACAACTTTGTCCTGATACAACAAATAACTATACTATAACAGTAACACAAGCTTTTGGTGATACCATATCAGACATTGATTTTGCCAATGAAGCGGACTTTTATTGTCCTGTTTTAAGTGTTGATATCTCAACATGGTCATTAAGGGCTTGTATGTATAATTATTATTCAGTACAATATTGTAATAATGGAACTGCACCAGCTGATAATACAACAATAGAAATTGAATTAGACAGCAATATGACATATCTAGATGGTGGAAATCTTATATCCCAGAATGGAAATATGTTAGTATTTGATATTGGTACTGTAAATCCCGGTGTATGTGGAAGTTTTCAATTTAATATATGGCTGGCATGCGATTCATCACTCATAGGAACTACTATATGTGTAAAAGCACATATTTATCCTGATACTTTGTGTTTTCCTGCTGATTCAACATGGGATAAATCAAGTGTTGCAGTTGAAGGTGAATGTGTGAGCGATAGTTTGGCATGCTTTACAATTTATAATACAGGAGACCCTGTAGAAGGTGATATGGACGGAACATCCGAATACCGCATTTATGAAAATAATATACTTGTTTATACAGGAATTTTTCAGATTGCAGGAGGAGATAGTTTAATTATCTGTTGGACTGCTAATGGAAATACCATAAGGTTGGAAGCAGACCAAAGACCCGGACACCCGGGAAACAGTCATCCTCAAGATAATGTTGAGATGTGTGGTGACAGCTTGGAAACTTTTGTAACAGGACAGATAACAGTTGTCCCTGAAGATGATCAGGATGATTTTGTTGAAATAGCATGCAATGTTGTATCTTCTTCATGGGATCCTAATGATAAACAGGTAAAACCGGAAGGTCTGACAGAAACATTTCATTATATTGATTCTGCTGATCTAATGGAGTATATTATTCATTTCCAAAATACCGGCACTGATACTGCCTTTAATGTAGTGATAAATGATGCATTATCTTCTTACCTTGACATTACCACAATTCAACCAGGGGCAAGCAGTCATCCTTATACTCTAAATATTTTGGGAAGCAATGTTTTACAATGGACTTTTGCAAATATACTATTACCTGACAGTAATATTAATGAGCTGGAAAGTCACGGCTTTGTGAAATATAAAATACATCAAAAACATGGAAATACTATTGGCACAGTAATAAATAATAAAGCCAATATTATATTTGATTTTAATGCACCTGTTATTACCAATACAGTATTTAATACCATCGGGAATATTGATTCAGTTACCAGTAATATACCAATAATCTATGATAATAAAATTTCAGTTAAAGTTTATCCAAATCCGTTTAATTCAACTACTGTTTTTGAAATAAATGGAATGAACCAACCGTTTAAATTTGAATTATACAATATTACAGGAGAGCAGGTAAGGTCAATTTCCAATATTACAGGTAAAAAGTTTGTTATTAGCAGGCAGAATCTTCGTAAAGGAATTTATATTTATAAAATATCTTCTGATAATGGATTGATTAGTACAGGAAAATTGATAGTTAATTAGGGTTTGCTCAAAAATACTTAAATAGTTAATAATCAATAAGTTACAATTCCATTAAATAAAACAAGATTTAACGGGGTAAATCCTGAAATGCAAGATTATTGCAGTATTATATTACATTTATAGATTAAAATCTTGCATCGGTATTTTGGGCTAAAGCCCATAATTAGCTTTAAACTCGGTTCCCCGCCATAAATGGCGGGGTAACTGATAAATAAAATATTTTATAACTATTTGAGTATCAGTTACCCCGACCTTCAGGTCGGGGATTAAAACTGAAGTTAACAAGAGGGCTTTAGCCCAAAATCGGTCAGGCATTTGACTTTTTGAGCAGATCCTAATTAATTAATATTTAGACCTGACAGAGTTCGCAGAACCCCGATACGGTCGTTCTTCACTACGGGGCAGTCCTGACAGGTTTAAAAAAAAAATATTATTTTATTCTAATTTTTTTATACCAAAATATCTAAAAAAACTTATAAATAACAGATTTTATACTGCTCCTGCTGCTGCCGATGCTCCTGCCACTAATTTATTTGTCTTAATAAATTTCTGCCAAATCCTGTTCAACTCTCAGATTATCAATAATAAAATCCTGTCTTTCAGGTGTGTTTTTGCCCATATAAAAAGAAATAAGCTCTTCAACAGAAGATTTTCTCTTGAGCATCACCGGTTCAAGACGCATTGAAGAGCCAATAAAATGCTTAAATTCATCAGGAGATATTTCACCAAGTCCTTTAAATCTTGTTATTTCCGTTTTATAAGAAAATTTTGATATTGCTTGTTGTTTTTCTTTTTCAGAATAACAATAAACTGTCTTTTGCTTGTTTCTAACTCTAAACAAAGGCGTTTGCAGAATATAAACATGCTCATTTTTAATTAAATCAGGATAAAACTGAAGAAAAAATGTTAACAGCAACAAACGGATATGCATACCATCAACATCAGCATCAGTTGCAATAACTATATTATTATACCTTATATTTTCAATACCTTCTTCTATATTAATTGCTGATTGCAAAAGATTAAATTCTTCATTTTCATATACGATTTTTTTGCTCATACCATAGCAGTTCAATGGTTTGCCTTTTAAACTGAATACTGCCTGAGTGTTAACATCTCTTGACTTGGTAATTGAGCCGCTTGCAGAGTCGCCTTCTGTTATAAATAATGTAGATTCCAATCGTCTGTCATTATTTGTGTTATAGTGAATTCTGCAATCCCTTAGTTTTTTATTATGAATGCTGACCTTTTTAATACTCTCTCTTCCAAGTTTCTTTATATTAACAATCTCTTTACGTTCTTTTTCTGACTGTTGTATTTTTTTTAATATAATATCAGCTATATCAGAGTTAATATGAAGGAAGTCATCAAGTTTTCTTTTTACAATATCTGTTATATAGCTTCTCACTGTCTTGCCGTTAGGTTCCATATATATAGAACCTAATTTTGTCTTTGTCTGTGATTCAAAAACAGGTTCCTGAACTTTTATGCTCAATGCTGCTGTAATTGATGACCTTATATCAGAAGCATCAAAGTCCTTTTTGTAGAACTCTCTTATTGTCTTTACAATAGCTTCTCTAAAAGCTGCCTGATGCGTTCCTCCCTGTGTTGTATATTGCCCGTTAACAAAAGAATAATATTCTTCTCCATATTTATTTGAATAATGCGTTACAGCAAATTCCAGGTCATCTTCTTTAATATGAATGATTGGATATAAAACAGATGAGTCAATATTACGTTCAAGCAAATCCAACAAACCATTTTTTGAAGAAAATTTTTCTCCATTAAAATATATCTTTAATCCGATATTTAAAAATACATAATTCCATAGAAATTTTTCAATATGTTCACTTATAAAGTGAAAACTTCCGAAAATCTGTTCGTCAGGAATAAAATCTATTATTGTCCCGTCTTTTAAATCTATATTTGTTTTGTCTTGTTCATTAACTAATCTTCCTTGTTCAAAATGGACAATTTTACTTTTTCCATCTCTTACAGATTGTGCAGAAAAGTAACCTGATAAAGCATTAACAGCTTTTATACCTATTCCATTTAATCCTACGGTCTTTTTAAATACTTTTGAATCATATTTAGCACCTGTGTTTATTTTTGAAACACATTCTATCAATTTTCCAAGAGGTATTCCTCTTCCATAATCACGGACAGTAACTTTTTTTTCGTTTACAGAGACCTCAATGCTATTGCCATATTCCATTATAAATTCATCAACAGAATTGTCAATAACTTCTTTTATAAGAACATAAATTCCATCATCTTTTGATGCTCCGTCACCGAGTTTTCCTATATACATTCCAGGTCGCAATCTGATATGTTCTTTCCAGTCAAGCGAACGAACCGTATCTTCTGTATATTTTTCTACTACCATCTTATTTTTATTTTTTGCAAAGGTAATATAAAGAAAAAATTTATAACAACCATTCTGTCAAAATGTTTTAACATTCTAACAGCTTGTTTTTCAGATATTTAAATGAGTTATGAAAAATTAAAAATTAAAAAATTATGGATTACGAATTACAGATTATGAACTTTGTGCTTTGAATTGGAAATTTGGAACAATAGAACAACAGAACAACAGAATAATAAAGTTTAATAATTTTAAGTATTTTAGCCATTGAACAATAGAACAATAGAACAATTGAACAATTGAACAATATAGCCATATAACCATAAAACCATTTAACAATGAAATTTATTGGCGATTTTCATATACACTCTCATTATTCAAGAGCAACAAGTAAGAATCTTACACCTGAATATTTGGAATACTGGGCAAAACTTAAAGGAATAAAAGTTGTTGGAACTGGTGACTTCACTCATCCGGGATGGACAAAAGAACTAAAAGAAAAATTAATACCTGCTGAACAAGGTCTTTTTAAACTAAAAGATAAGTATAAACTAAAAACTAATATTAACTCTGATAATGAGGTTAGATTTTTGCTTACTTCTGAGATAAGTAATATATATAAAAAGTATCACTATTATCCGACTAAAATTGAAAAACAAATTTTTTAAATCATAAAC
>CAZZDX010000197.1:0-6047 GCA_964653185.1 uncultured Bacteroidales bacterium | reverse complement strand
CAATATATATACACCACAAAATATGGTTTACAAAAAATAAGGTGTGAACGGTTACAAAAAGTTTTATTTTACCATCCGACAAGTGTCAGCCCAGCAGTAAAAGGATACAGAGTTGGTGCTTCATCTTTTTTAAACAGCTGATTTAAAGAATATGTTGCAAACAGATTAAATTTTCCCCATCCAATACGGACACTGGCATCATACTTAAAAGGCGACAGATGAAAATCATCTTTATCTTTTATTTTGTATTTTTTGTCTTTATCATCTTTATATACTTGTTTGGAATGTGATAATACTCTTAATCCGGCAACAATACCTGCTGTAATATGAAAACTCTTTTTATTGGATCTATTATTTGTCTGGTATTCAAGCAACAGAGGAATTCTTAAATAATCAACCAGTAATTTACTTTTTATATAATCAAAAGAACTTGTATCTTTATATCCATATATAAAAGTTGTGTCAGAAATTAATTTAATGTTATTATCAAAACGATAATTATTTGATTGCCAGCCCAGACCTGTTATTAATCCAACATGATTTTTTATCAGATTAAAGTTTTGTTCATAAAAATTGATGTTTACACACATAGATTTGTTCATTTTAAGTTCAAGAAATTCATAACCTGTTGGTATATCCAATTCATTTTTGCCGTTTAAATAACCATTAATACCTAAATCAACACCTGCCCAGTGACCGTTAAATTTTTTCTTTTTCTTTTTTTCAGATTTGTTTTTATTAGCTTCAGTAGTTTTATCACCTTCAATAATTATAAATTGTCTGTTACCGATTTTTAGTTTTGTTGTATCATTCTTTAATGTATCATTATTATCTTTTTCTAAAGAAGCCGCACCACTCATTTCAATATTTTTTTCTTTAGGTTCTTCTTTATAAGATATATTTCCTGCACCTGATATTTCTCCTTCAACTTTTTCTTTTGCATCTATTTGGGCAGAGCCAGCACCGCTAACATTAATAAATGTTTTTTGTGTTAATAAATTGTAAGCTTTAAGTTCACTTGCTCCACTGATTTCTGCATTATGAACATCAGCTGTCCCTGATAAATCAACATTGCTGGCTCCTGATATATCAGTAAATAGTTCTTTAACATTCAAATTAAGTGTGATATCCGTTGCTCCGCTTGATTTAATTTCTAATTTATCTGTTTTTATCTCAGATTCTCCTTTTATTATTGAAACAGAACTTGCTTTTATGCTGTTTATATCTTTACAGGTAACAAATATTTTTACAGAACTTTTTTTTGATTTGCCTGTGATTTTAAGAACATTATCTTTTAGATCTGTTTTAATATCTTTAAAAATGTTACTATCTGCCTGTATTTCTATAAGTTGCTCATTACCTTGATTTAATATTACTGTTAAATTGCCTGATACATCTATTTTGTTAAAATCAGGCAAAGAACGTTTTTGAGTTGTAATGTTTTCATTGTTTTCCTGAGCCAAAGCAGATGAATTTATACTAAAAATAATTCCTGATAAGGCGATAACAGCCAAAAATTTATTTATTTTTTTCATAATTTATTTTTTTTTAATGATTAATAATTTGTTTTTGTGATATGACGGATTAATATATTGATTTGTTACAGAGATGATTTAAAAAAAGGTAACCGTTCACAGCTTATTATTTTATAACTGTTTGTATCATTAAACATATATTAATTAATTGACCTAATTTCTAATTGACCTAATTGACCTAAAAAATGACCAATACCCAATGCAAAATAACCAAAATAATGACCAATGCCCCAATTTAGACATTAGAAATTAGGGCTTGATTAGGTCATCAGGCAGTTGCCTGATAGAGCAATTAGAAATTTAATTGTCATTAACATGTTTTTAATGATAAAATTGTAAGAGACAAATTTATACCATTATACATATATACTCTTTCACCCATAAAAAATACCGAAGTCCCCTTAAGGAAGATTTCTATTATTTACTCCTGTAATATTCAATTTTTTTTCCTGCAAAGGCAAAAGATACCATATTACCGTTATCATCAACTTTTCTGTTAAGTTTTATATTATTATCAGTGAGTTTATTAAATTTTTCTATACTAATATCTGCTAAATCCCACATAGATATCTTAGTATTACTTAATTTATTATCATCTTTTGATACAAGTTTTTTTATCTTGGCAAAAGCATATTCTTTTAAAGACATATAATCCTGTGCTCTTATTTTTTGTTTATCCGGCTGAAGCGAATTTGTATTTTTTAATTGTCCATAAGAATAAATATCTGAATAATAATGTCGCTTTGTTTGTTTAAATGTTAATTGCTCTTTGTTTTCAGTTAGTTTATCAACTTTAATTGTTTTAATAGTATGAATATTATCTTCATTTTTTGTTATTGATATATTGTTGTTTTTATTTATTATGTTGAGAGGTTTAACAATTTTGAATGTCTTTTTATTTTTTTTGAAATTGGATATATCTTTATTTTTTATAATATGTCCATCTTTCTTTTTAACTTGTTGTTGTAAAGCAGAATTATCAGCAATGATTTTTTCTGACAAAGAGTTGTTGTTATGATTTAATATATAAATGCTTATAAAGATTAAAACAGATGCAGCAACAGATACTGTATAATAAAATGATTTCTTTTTGTAAAAAGGAAGTATAAACTTTTTTAAAGTTGTTTTTTGAGCATAAACAATATTTTTATCAGGTATAAGATAAGTTTTTCTAAACAGGTTATATTCTTTTTTTAACAAAGGATTTTTTTCTAAAAACAGGACAACATTTTCAGATTCTTTATAATTCAAATCTCCTTCCAGGTCAGCAATAAAAAAGTCCTCGTAGTTATCTTCATTTATATTGTTAACAGTAATTATAACCGGCTTTTTTAAATTTTCTTTATGAGCAAATATGATATTTGTATCAGGTCTTACAGTAATGTTTTCAAAATTTTCAAATTCTTTTTTTAAAACAGGATTTTGTTCAAGAAACACCATAAGTTCAGCAATACGGATAGGGCTTAGATTACCTTCGCGATAGTCCAAAAAATATATTTCATAATTATTTTTGTTAATATCCATAATTATATTACTGCTTCAATACTTCCAATATATTTTCTTAAAAACATTCTTGCTCTGTAAATATATACTTTAACCTGTGATTCGTTAATATCAGCTATTTTGCTTATTTCTTTATAAGAATATCCTTCATAATCTCTCAGCAAAACAACTGCCCGTTGTATTTCAGGGAGTTTGCTTAAAGCTTTGTTTAAAACATCTTTTAAGTCAGAATATTGATTCTCACAAGACAGGTTGTCATAAGTATTTTCATTAGGTTCAGAATATTTTTTATTTCTTCTTGTCTCATCAATCAAAGTATGATAAGCTGTTGTAAACAGATAAGAGCGTGCTTTTTCAGTAGAGATACTTTTTACTTTGAGCCACATTTTTTTAAATGACTCTTGAACCACATCTTTTGCTTTATGTTCATCTCTGATATTTTTTAATACAAATCTGTAAACACTATCTGAATATTTATCAACACAATCATTATATTCGTAAACTGTCATTTTTTGTCATTAAATATTTAGGCATCAGTCAGAAGCTCAACTGATTTTGAATTTTAGAACTCCTGACCTATCGTAATTGTAATTGTCATTAATATAGATTGTCTGAATTTTTTTAACAAAATTAGGAATTCCTAATACATAGTAAATTATAAGCATTTATAAGTGTAGAGACACAAAATTTTGTGTCTCTACTCTACTTCACGTCATTTATTCCGATTTTATTTAATTGTCAATTAATGACCATTAATGACAACTAATAACAATATTCATAAAATACGACGTATATGTTATGATAAAAGTTACAAAAAAATTATTAGATGTTGTCTTATTCATTTAATTTAAGGACAGCAAGAAATGCTGATTGAGGTATTTCTACATTACCAACTTGTCGCATTCTTTTTTTACCTTTTTTTTGTTTTTCCAATAATTTGCGTTTTCTGGTAATGTCGCCACCATAGCATTTAGCAGTAACATCTTTTCTATATGCTTTTATTGTTTCGCGTGCTATAATTTTTGAGCCAATAGCTGCCTGAATAGCAATATCATATTGCTGACGGGGAATAAGTTTTCGTAATTTTTCACATATTTTCCTTCCAAAGATATATGAATTTTCTTTATATATAAGAGATGATAAAGCATCTACACTCTCTCCGTTTATCAAAATATCTAATTTTACCAATTTTGATGTCTTATATCCTGTAAGATGATAATCAAAAGAAGCATATCCTTTAGATATAGATTTTAATTTATCATAAAAGTCGAAAATTATCTCTGACAAAGGCATATCAAAAGACAGTTCAACTCTGTGAGTAGTAATATATACCTGATTTTTTAGCACACCTCTTTTAGATAAGCATAGAGTAATAATAGATCCTATAAATTCTGATTTTGTAATAATTTGTGCAAGTATATATGGCTCATCAATCCTGTTAATACGACTTGGGTCAGGCAATTCTGAAGGATTATCTATTTTTATTTTTTCTCCTTTATTTGTATAAACAATATAAGACACGTTAGGCACTGTGGTAATTATAGTCATTCCAAATTCGCGTTCTAATCGTTCCTGAACGATTTCCATGTGCAACATACCAAGAAAACCACAACGAAAACCAAATCCAAGAGCAACAGAAGATTCAGGTTCATAAGTCAAAGAGGCATCGTTTAAATGCAATTTTTCAATAGAATTTCTTAATTCTTCATAATTTTCTGTATCAACAGGATAAACGCCGGCAAAGACCATTGGCTTAACATCTTTAAATCCTTCCAAAATTTTATCACAAGGTTTATCCACATGAGTTATTGTATCGCCTACTTTAACATCTGTGGCTTCTTTAATTCCGGATATAATATATCCAACATTACCAGCAGATACATACTCACAAGCCACTTGTTTTAATTTAAAAATGCCAACTTCTTCAGCTAAATATTCTTTGCCGGTTGCTACAAATTTAACTCTATCTCCTTTTTTAATAATACCATTAAAAATTCTAAAATAAGCTATAACGCCTCTGTAAGAATTATATACAGAATCAAATATTAAAGCTTGTAAAGGTTTATTTATGTCTCCTTTTGGTGGCGGTATAAGAGCAACTATTGCTTCTAAAATCAAGTCCACTCCAAGTCCTGTTTTTCCACTTGCATAGATAATATCTTCGCCTTTACATCCGATCAAATCTACTATTTGTTCTGATATTTCATCCGGCATTGCACCGGATAAATCCATTTTGTTTAATACAGGAATTATGGTCAGATTATTATCTAATGCAAGATATAGATTAGAAATTGTTTGAGCTTCAATACCTTGTGTGGCATCAACAACCAGTAAAGCACCTTCGCAGCCGGCTATTGCACGGGAAACCTCATAAGAAAAATCCACATGTCCAGGTGTATCTATTAAATTTAGTTTATAAATTTCTCCTTGCCTTTCATAGTTCATTTGAATAGCATGACTTTTTATTGTAATTCCTCTCTCCCTCTCAAGTTCCATATCATCAAGTATTTGTTGTTCATGCGATTCTCTTGAAGAAACAGTATTTGTAAGTTCCAGCAATCTGTCTGCGAGAGTACTCTTGCCATGGTCTATATGAGCTATTATACAAAAATTTCTTATGTTTTTCATTATTGCAAAAATACTATTTTAAGGTAAACAAAAAATTAGTTTTTGTAAAATAATACCTAAAATTAGTAAGTATTAAAAATAATTTTAATGAAAGCCACAGATTCACAGATTTAAAAATATTAAAAATCCACTTAATTGGATAAACAAAAATCTGTGCTAATCCTTGCCCCGTTAAATGCGTAGCAATTTTTGCAAAACAAAAATTATTTAACGGGGTAAATGTAATCAGTGGCAAAAAAAATAAACTTGCTAATTTTAGATAATAATTAAAATATTGCTTTTTAATAAAAAATATTAAATTTGTATTCTATTTTATTTTTAACAGTATTAAGGGGACTTCTATTAATTCATTCGCATCAAGATTTTCAGAGTTTTCCATAG
>CAZZDX010000196.1:0-6188 GCA_964653185.1 uncultured Bacteroidales bacterium | reverse complement strand
AAAATTTTTGTGTACTTTTTTAAAAATGACGACATTACGAACAGACACTAATTAAGTATAGATAAATTATTTATGAATAATATATGAATTGATATATAATTAGTAACGTTTTGTTGAAAAAATTAAAAGATTGAAAGATTGGAAAAATTATGGATAAGGGCTTTAATTTTTTTTTTTACAATCTTTTCAATTTCTTCAATCTTTGCAATTATTTTAATTATTACAATTTTTTTAATTTTTCAACATAAATTAAATAATTATGAAAAAATGTTTTTACTTTATAATAATTTTGGGTTTGCTTATATCCTGTAAGTCAAATTCAAAAAAGGCAAATGATTATTTAAAACAAGGCATTAACAAAACGTATTCATCTGATTTTGAAGAAGCGATAAGAGATTTTGATAAAGCCATAGAGATAAGACCTGATTTTGCAGAAGCTTATTTTTATAGAGGAAATTCTATATATAATTTAGATGGTAATATAAAAAAAGCAATAGAAGATTATAATAAAGCCATAGAGATAAAACCTGATTTTGCTGATGCTTACAATAACAGAGGAAATATGAAATCTTATTTGGGAAATGAAAAAGGAGCATGTTATGACTGGATTAAAGCTGATAAATTAGGCAGGGAAAATATGCAGGATAAAATAAAAAAATGTTCTTATTATATTAAATAAGTAAATTATTTTTTATACATTAAATCTAAAATGTAATATATCTCCATCTTCAACAACATAGTCCTTACCTTGTATAAAAAATTTTCCTGCTTCTTTGCAATTTTGTTCTGAACCTAATCTCACATAATCTTCATATTTTATAACTTCTGCTCTGATAAATCCTTGTTCAAAATCGCTATGAATAACACCAGCTGCTTTAGGAGCAGTAGTTGCTTTTTTTATTGTCCATGCTTTCACCTCTTTTGGTCCTGCTGTAATAAATGTTATAAGCTCAAGAATTTTATATGCAGATTTTATCAATTTAACAGCACCGGATTCTTTTAACCCGGCATCTTCCAAAAAAAGTTGCCTTTCTTCATAAGATTCAAGCTCTGCTATATCAGATTCAAGAGCAGCATCAATTATAAGGACTTCTGCATTTTCATCTTTAACAATTTTTTTTAAAGCATCAACATATTTATTACCTTTTACAACAGAATATTCATCAACATTACAAACATAAATAACAGGTTTTGCTGATAATAAGTGAATATCTTCTATAATTTTTTTATCTTTATCTGCTATAGCTACTGTTCGGGCAGAATGTCCGGATTCAAGATATTTTTTATATATAAAAAGTATCTCTAATATTTTTTTTGCACTTTTATCTCCTATTTTTACAAGTTTCTCATATTTATGTATATCTTTTTCAATAGTATCTAAATCTTTTATCAAAAGTTCATAGTCAACTATTTCTTTATCTCGCACAGGGTCAACAGAACCATTTATATGAACTATATTATCATCATCAAAGCATCTTATAACATGGATTATTGCATTAGTTTCTCTGATATTGCCCAAAAATTGATTACCTAATCCTTCTCCTTTGCTTGAACCCTTTACTAATCCTGCAATATCAACTATATTTACTGTTGCAGGAACAATTTTAGCCGGATTAACTAATTTTGCAAGAACTGATAACCGCTCATCAGGAACATTTATAACTCCTATATTGGGCTCAATTGTACAAAAAGGAAAATTAGAAGATTGCGCCTTTGCATTAGATAAACAATTAAACAAAGTTGATTTGCCTATATTAGGCAATCCTATAATTCCACATTTTAATGCCATTTTTATTAAATTAAAATTATTAATAAATACAAAATTATAAATATATTTGTATTTATTTACTCCGTCAGGCAACTGCCTGATACAACAGGGTAAAGGTGAGGATACAAAAAGTTAGGGTTCTTTGAAAAATATTTTATTACATTTCAGTAGTATTGTGCATTTCAAAGTTATAATGAATTTGAAATAATGAATATAGAATACTGAATGTAAAATTTATTTTCATTAACAAAAAAATGAATTTAATTAATTAAAAAAAGCAATAACAGTTTTAACATTTTTTTTTGCTAAATATGATTTTTTAGACCGCACTTATTAATTTATTTCTAACGAGATAAACAGATTAACCCAAAAAATAGCAAGTATTTTATAATTTAATGTCAAACATCAAAATAAAATTTATTGCTGAAATAAATTCAGCACAAGTTGCTAAAGCAGGTTCAGTATGACTTTCGTCAGCAGTAGAACACATTTTTATTCCTGAATAAATATTTTTTTTAAAAAATTAATTGTTTTTTTTTGATTTGAATATTTTTTAGTGTATCTTTGTAGCTCTTTTTAAATCAAAATATATTATATAATCTAAAAATATTAATTATGAAAAAATCAACTTTTTCTTTCAGACAAATTAAGTGCACTTTGTCAGTATTATTTGTTTCTTTATTTTTAAGTTCTTACAGTATTAATATTATTAGCAATAATAATATTAATAAATCAAGCACGATAACAAAAGAAAATAAATGGAAACTCTATACAGAAAAAAACGGAGTTCAAATTTTTTATTGTACACAAGAGCTTAATGATGAGCATAATGGTCTGCATCAGGAATATATATTATTAAAAATTGTAAACACAAGCACTGAAAAATTAAAAATAGAATGGGATGCAGAATTATGGTATAATGATAAATGTTTAACCTGCAATTCAAAAAGCGGAGAATATCATTATAGTTTAACTCTCTCGTCAGGAGATAGCAAACAAGGAAATTGTACAACAGATTCAGAAAGAGGACTAAAAATATTTTCAAAATTTCTTAATTATAAAGATAAATCTCAGTTAAGTAAGTTTGACTTAGTCAACATCACTGTTTCTGCTTTTTAAAATATTAGAAAAATATTAATTTGTTTTTTTTAAATTAATAAAATTCAAACTTTTATGTATTATATTTTAAAAAAAAATATACTTTTTGTATTCTTTTTTTCTTTTATTAATGTTTATTCTTTTGCTCAAAAGACAGAAATAAATTCTATTCAGATAAAACCTGATGCAAGATTATATGAATGTTTTGATAAGACATATATTCAGCAACTCCAAAAAGATAATCCCGAACAGATTTTATATTATAACTTTTATCTTGATAATTCGTATTTTATAGGAAAAGAAGTTCCTGGAAAACCTGTAAATGGCAAAGATATTCATAATGTTACATTAAAAAAGGAAACACCATCAGGGAAAGTTCAGTATTTTAATGAAGATTTATCTGATTTTAATCCAAAAACATTTAATGTATTAAAATATAACTTTAAAACTGACTATAACAAATATACATACTATATTTCAAAAGAAACAGGGGAAATATTAATTTTTTACCCTGAAAAAAAGTTTGTAAAAAAATATAATGATTATAAAAAAACTTTAAAATAATTCTGACAAGTTGAAACAGAAAATTTATATGTTATGTTAAAAAAAATACTTGCTATCATATTATTTATAATTTCTGCAAATATTGTCTCTGCACAAACATATTTAATTAGTACACAAGGCACAGTACAAACCTGTTCCGGAGATTTTTATGATAGTGGTGGAGATTTGGGTTCGTATGCTAATAATGAAAATTTTACAATGACATTTTGCTCAAATGACCTTGTTAATACTCACGTAAGACTCTATTTTTGGGAATTTAGCATTGAACCTTCTGATACATTATATATTTATAACGGACCTGATGACACATCTCCTCTTATAGGAGCATATAATAATAGCAATTCTCTTTTTTTTCATGCTGTTGTTGCTACAGCGGCAAATCCGTCAGGATGCTTAACTATTAAATTTCAATCCAATTCAACCAGTAATACAGACGGATGGAAAGCAGAGATAGCATGTATTCCTTGCTGTCAACAAGTTATTGCTAATATCGCTTCAGCCACAAATCCTCCTGCTGTCTATGACCCTAATGACCACTGTAGTTATATTGATATTTGTCAGGGTGATACAATTACATTTGTAGGGACAGGGGACTATCCTGAAAACGATATAATTTATCATCAGGAAGATGGCACATCAACATTTGACTGGAATTTTGGGGACGGCACAATTGAAACAGGGCAAAGTATAAACCATCACTATGATTTAGTAAGAGGATATGATGTTACTTTAACAGTAACCGATGCCCATGGATGTGTTAGTACTAATTTTATAGCATTAAGAGTTAGAATATCATCCAGTCCTCTTGGAAACATAAATCCTTTGCCTGATATATGCTCGGGAACTAATTTAGATATAAATGTTGGATATGACCCAAACTCAACCGTAGTAGTAAATCCTATCGGCTCTCATCAGTCAGCCAGTCAGGGATTTGATAGTACTATGTTTGTGCCTGACGGTCCTAATTGTCCGGAACAATGTTATAATACTGATGTTGAATTTAATGCTTTTGCTCCAGGACAAACAATTACCAGTGTTAATGATATTTTATCTATATGTGTTAATATGGAACATTCTTTTATTGGGGACTTGGAATTTACAATAATCTGCCCTAATGGTCAGAGTGTTGTGTTAAAAGAATATATTCAATCAGGTGGTGGTTATCTTGGAGAACCTTATGGCGGAGATAGCCATGGCACTTATGATAGTGGTTGTGACCCTGCTGATAATCCAGCTGGTGTTGGCTGGAACTATTGCTGGTCAGAGATATATCCTACAATTGGGACTATAAATGCTCATTCATCTGAACATACATTAGCTGCAACTGATACAATAAATGATACCGGTTATTATGACCCTCATGCAAGTTTTTCAGGACTGATAGGTTGCCCTTTGAATGGTGTATGGTCAATTGAAATTTGTGATTACTGGGGTATAGATAATGGATATATCTTTTCGTGGGACTTAAATTTAGACCCTAATCTTTTGCCAACGGGCTGGGGCTATGATATACCTATTGACCAGATTGACTGGGACGGA
This sequence comes from uncultured Bacteroidales bacterium, assembly GCA_964653185.1. Lineage (GTDB taxonomy): Bacteria > Bacteroidota > Bacteroidia > Bacteroidales > CAZZDX01 > CAZZDX01. Next base: position 1,219 of record CAZZDX010000196.1, on the reverse strand, counting down.
CCTTTTATAACTAATCAGCAGGACTCAATAATCACTGTTTCTCCTGATTATGGTGGCATATTTGATTATACTGTTTATCTTACAGATGCTTTTGGATGTAGTTATGATACAACAGTTTCTTTAAATGTAGTTCAATCACCTGTGGTTGATTTAGGTAATGATACTTCTATTTGTGGAAACGGTGTTATTATTTTAGATGCAGGGCCAAATCCCGGAGGAACTTATTTGTGGTCAACAGGAGCTGCAACACAAACCATTTCAATTGATTCTACGGGTATATACTCTGTTGTTGCAGAAAACACAAATGGGAATCTTACTTGCTCAGATGGCGACACGGTAAGTTTTATAATCAATCCTGACCCGGAAGTAAATTTTATTGCCAAGCCGGCAACAGGTTGTGAACCTTTATTTCTTAAATTTTATGATATGTCTTCTGTTGAAACAGGGACAATAGTTGGCTGGAACTGGGATTTTGGAGATGGTAATACCAGTATTACAAACAATCCATTTAATTTATATGAATTAAATGGCACTTATGATGTATCATTGACAGTAACTACAGATGCAGGATGTTCACAATCTTTAACCATTCCACAAATGATTAATGTTTACAAAAATCCTGTAGCTGCTTTCAGCATTAACCCAAGTACTACAACAATTTATAATCCCGGAATATTTTTCTCAAGTTCATCTATAGATGCTGATTCTTGTTTTTGGAATTTTGGTGATGGCTCACTTGCAAATAATTGCGGAAATGTATTTCACCAATATCAGGATACAGGAAATTATTTAGTAACTCTTTATGTTTATGAAAATGGTTTTGGCTGTCATGATTCTACCAGCAGGACTGTTATAATAGGACCTGCATTCACATTTTATATTCCAAATACATTTACACCCAACTTTGATGGTTTTAATGAAACATTTTATGGAAGAGGAACAAATATTGCAAAATATGAAATGAAGATATTTGACCGCTGGGGAAGTATGATTTTTAAAACAACTGATTTAGAAAAAGGATGGAATGGGAGAGCTGGTAAAAATATAGAAATTAAGGAAGGAGTATATGTATATCTGATTAATATAACAGATTCTTTTAACAAAAAACATACATATAGAGGACGCGTTACCTTAGTAAAATAATATTGGTTCTTTGGTAAAATGTGTGGAAAAAATATTGGACAGACAAAAATTATAATTGACCTAATTTCTAATTGTT
>CAZZDX010000195.1:0-6198 GCA_964653185.1 uncultured Bacteroidales bacterium | reverse complement strand
GTGACCGTTGGTGGAAAATTTAACCAAAAACAAAAAGATATATATCAGATTGTGTTAGATGCACAGATGAACACAATAAAAATAAGTAAACCAAATATTACATATCAAAGTGTACATATTGATGCTATGCGTGTGATAGCAGAAGGACTAAAAAAACTTGGAATTATGAAAGGCAACACAGAACAAGCTGTCCAACAAGGCGCTCCTGCATTATTCTGTCCACACGGATTAGGACATATGATAGGACTTGACTGTCATGATATGGAAAGCTTAGGCGAAGATTATGTCGGCTATGATAAAGAGACCAAAAGAAGTAATATATTCGGTTATAATGCTTTAAGATTAGGCAGAAAACTTCAGACCAACTTTGTAATGTCTGATGAACCTGGAATATATTTTATACCTGAACTTATTGACAAATGGAAAGCAGAAAAAAAGTTTACTGAGTTTATAAACTATAAAAAATTAGAAGATTATAAGAACTTTGGAGGTATAAGAATTGAAGATGACCTTTTGGTAACAGAAACAGGATGCAGAGTATTGGGAAAACATATACCAAAAACAGTTAAAGAAATTGAAGACATAATGGCTGAATAAATTATATTTTAATAATCTTCCTTCTTGTTTTTTTAGTAAGTTTGAGGACGCAAATTGCGACCTGTTTTTTAAGGGGACTTCTATTAATTCATTTCTTTCAAGAAAAAAAGACAGAACCAAGAAAACGAGTTGGATATAAAATACATAATGAAAATAATGACGGCTAAAAAAACACAAAATACTTAACATAATGTATCAAACAATTTTATTTAAAAATAAAAAAATTCATTTCAAAGAACAAGGTAATGGCAAAGCAATTGTCCTGTTACCCCCGCTACCGCACGATTGTATCGTGTGGTTTAGAAACATAAATAATAATTTAATGTTCGTTAATAAAAACAATAATTTTTATTACATTTGACTCATGAGTAGTAATTACAAATTTCATAATCCAGAAGGAGTTTATTTTGTTAGTTTTGCAGTAGTTGAATGGTTAGATGTATTTACAAGAAACGAATATAAAGACATAATAATTGATAGTTTACATTATTGCCAAAAAGAAAAAGGAATGAAAGTTTTTGCATGGTGTATAATGACTAATCATATTCATCTTATTTTTAGAAGTGTTAATGGACAAAGACCTGAATTACTTCTATGAGATTTCAAACGATATACAAGTAAGGCGATAGTTCAAATGATTATAGATAACCCAAAAGAGAGTAGAAAAAAATGGTTAATTGACCAGTTTTTAAAAGCAGGTGCTAAGTCTACAAACGTAAATAAATATCAATTTTGGAGACATGACAACAAACCAATAGAATTGTGGAGTAATAAAGTTATTGATGAAAAAATTAATTATATTCATAATAATCCTGTAGAAGAAGGATTGGTTTTTAGACCTGAAGATTATATTTATAGTAGTGCAATAGATTATAGTGGAGAAAAAGGAATATTAGATAATGTTATTGTTATTAAATAAAAATAAATACCACACGATACAATCGTGCGGTAGCGGGGACTTCTATTAATTCATTTCTTTCAAGAAAAAAAGACAGAACCAAGAAAACGAATTGGATATAAAATAAGTGATAAAGATAATGATGGCTAAAAAACACAAAATACTTAACATAATGTATCAAACAATCAGGCAGTCGCCTGATAAAAAAATTAATTTCAAAGAACAAGGTAATGGCAAGGCAATTGTCCTGTTACATGGATTTTTAGAATCCCTTGATATATGGAAAGAATTTTCAAATCAGCTTTCAAAAGAGTTTAGAGTTATAACTATTGATTTGCCAGGTCATGGCAAGAGTGAAAGTATTGACAAAGTCAATACAATGGAACTTATGGCTGACTGCGTTAAAGCGGTTTTAGATTATCTTAAAATAAACAATTGTATTATGCTCGGTCATTCAATGGGTGGATACACAACTCTTGCTTTTGCCGATAAATATCCTGATATGTTAAAAGGATTCGGACTGTTTCATTCCAGTGCTTTGGCAGATACACCAGAAACAAAAGAGAACCGTAATAATATAATAAAAATTGTAAAACAGGATAATATTAAGTTTGTCCGTCAATTTATTACAAGTTTGTTTGCTCCTGAAAATGTTAAAATTTATGAAAAAGATATAATACAACAGCAGGATATTGCAATAAAAATGTCTAAACAGGATATTATCGCTGCAATAAGAGGAATGGCAGAAAGAAAAAGTATGTTAGAAGCGCTTGAAAAATCAAAAGTTCCTGTGCTTTTTATAATAGGTAAAAAAGACCCAAGAATATCTTATGATAAAATTCTTGCTCAAGCTACATTACCTAAACATTCTGAAATATTAATGCTTGATAATGTTGGTCACATGGGATATTTAGAAGCAAAAAATGAAACATTGAAAACAATAAAATGCTTTGCTGAAAAAATATTCTTATAAGTCCCATTAAATTAAAGCGACACTTTTTTACCAAATGGCAAAATTTTTCTTGTGCCAAAGCCCTTGTTTATTATATTTAATAATTCCATATCATTTTTATTAAATATTGTTCCAAACACTGTTTTTATATTCCTGTATTTAAAAATATCTTTATTCATAACAGACGATGGTCCTAAAAGAAATATATCACAATAATCTTTTGTATTACTTACAATATTCATAAAGGTCTTATTAAAAATTGTTGTCGCAGAAAGAATTATTGCATCGGCATTTCTGACATATTTTTCCTCCTTATCAATAGAAATAAGCTCATCATGATTTTTTATCATATCAAAAGCAAAGACCTTGATATTTTCTCTTTCAAATTTTTTAAATAAAGATTCAAAAAGTCCAATCATAACTATATTGTCATAATTTTTGAAATCAACACCATCAAAAATATCAATAACTTTGTCATATTTGTTTGAATAATTCAGTAAAGCATTATAATAGGCATTTAAAACTATTCTGTGTTCAACATTATCCAAATCAGGAAATTTTAAATCTTCAATTTTAGTATTGACATCATTTGAGAGTGTTGCACAAATACCTGTATTTCCGTTTTTTAGTAATACAGCTGTGTATATAGCACCATAAATGATTTTTTCAATGTTTATAGTGTCAACTCCATACTTTTTAAAAAAATATTTTAATGGTTCGTTCATTATTTTTTTATATTTATCATTAATCAGACATCTGCCCGATATCTTTTTCGTTTTTTATCTCCATTGTAGGAGTTCCTTTATAATTTTTAACAATACCTTTGACACAAATTTTTTTGTTTAAAAGTTCCTCTTCCGGTTTGTAGCTAAAATTAGCTCTGTTATCTTTCCATATTGTTATTGTAAAAATCTGATTAGGAAATGTTTTGTCAAGATTTATAAAGGTATTTCCTTTTTTGCTGTATTTTGTAGCAACCACTGTTCCGCATACTGTAATTGTTTCGTCAATATGGGACTTTGCCTGAACAGTATTAAATTGTCCTTTTGACAACTCTTTTGCATTTAATGGCGAAATGTTATTTTTATTTTTTTTAGTTTGCCATTTTTTTATATCATAATGTGCTTCTATTTTATTTTCCTGCTCATTAGGAATATCAGGAAAAAAATCTATATCGGTTAGTTTTTCAACACTATCAATACTGACAGCATAACTCATTACAGGATAAGCGCAGGATTTATTAGGCATTATAAAGGCAATGCCTTTTTTTTCATCACCTTCATAATCCAGAACTATTTTATAAAAATATTCAGGAATACCTACATTATTTTTCCCAATAGTATATAATCCATCTGTTAAAACTCCACCAGTAACAACATATACCTGTTCTTTTGATTCAATTACATATTGTCTGATAGTATTTTCTAAGTCAGCCCATCTTTCTCTGTTAAGTTTATCTCTTTGAGGCGACATATTGGAATAATAAAATGACTCGCTAACAGCTTTTTTGCTCCATCTAAAATCAGCACTTGGTGCTAAATGTCCTCTGTCATATCCAGATCCGTCATATTCATAAGTGCTGTCAGGTTTCAGATGCTTTAGAAAATAATCTTCTTCTTCAGCACTTCCTGTCTTTATCAAACTATCTACTCTAAAATTATTAGAACGCGAAGCATTGCCATAGATAATGTCAGGCGTAACAATATGAACAACCCATTTTGCCTGTTCATATTTTTCATCATAGCAAAGCGACATAGCAGAATGATTGATAATTACCTCATCTTTTGTATGTCTTGGAATACCAATTTTTTGAATATCCTGCCTTATCTTTAAAAGTTTTAAATCTTCTATTTTTAATAATATTTTTCCCTTTTCTTTTTTAATACTATCTAGTTTATCTTCAAGTTTATCAATCTTAATGTTAATATTTTCTTGTGAAAATACTCTGAATGATAGTAATACGAATAAAATAATTAGTAATTTTTTCATTTATAATAAAATAATGTTGAATAATTTGAGGCAATTTATATATATATATTAAAACGACTTTCCAAATATAAAATTTTTGTTATATCTTTGCACAAAAAAAGCCCAGGTGGTGAAATTGGTAGACACGCTAGCTTGAGGGGCTAGTAACCGCAAGGTTGTGCAAGTTCAACTCTTGTCCTGGGTACTATGATGGCGATTTAATTTGTTTTTAAATCGTCATTATTTTTTTTAAAAAATTAGCCCAAGTGGTGAAATTGGCAAACACGCTACATTCAGGGTGTAGTGACCTTACGGTCTTGCAAGTTCGATTCTTGTCTTGGGCACATAATACCTACCCGCTATCAATTAACTCAATATAATTCACTTCGTTCTTACATTGAGATTGATAGTATGTCGGCATTAACCAAACCAATGCCATCAAATCAGGCAACTGCCTGACTTGATGGCGGTTTGGTATAAGTTTCTGATATCATTATTTAGTGTTTGTTCGTAAAGTCGTCATTTTTCAAATTAAAAGCACCAAATACAAAATTCAAAACAGTTTGGAATTTAGATTATTGAAATTTGAATATTATTTGATATTTGGTGCTTGATGCTTGTAATTTGTGATTTTTAATCTATAAATAAAAAATTTGAATTTATGAACAAACGCTATTCAAACATCTCATACTCATATCTTACAACATAATCCTGATTTATTCCCTGCTCATGCCTGTCAATAAAAACTGCTGATTCAATTATATCATTGTTATCATTATATTCTTTGGTAACTTTATGATTAAGCTGATTTTTTATGTTATATTCCTTCTCTTCAATAATATTCCCTTTTTTATCATATATAATATTTGTAGTATCTTTTTTATATTGATTTTCTTCTATAATCTGAATTATTTTGTCATTTTCTTCAATAAAAATAGTTTTTGAGATAAGCTGATTTAAAGAGTTGTAAACCAATGACTTTGTCCTGCTTCCTTTTTCATTAAAACAATCAACAATCTTAATTTTTTTATTGTCTTCTGCTTCCCATTTAATAGTTTCTACTCTGTTTCCTGCTTCATCATATTTATAAATATTATACGATATTAAATTATCTGTTCCTTCATAAGCTGACTCTTTTGTTAATTTTTTGTTATTATATTCAAAGACCTCTTTTGAGTCAATGTCATTATCAGAATCAATTATAGTTTTCTCAATTAAGTTGTTTTCAGAATCATAATTATAAACCAAGGTATCAACACTGCCATCAAGATAAGGTCTGAATTCTTTTTTAACAAGTCCTTTATCATCAAGTTCAAAAGTTCTTTTTTCTGCTGTTTCATCTTCGGAATAACTTAATGTCTCTTCAATCATTTGTCCTTTATCATCATATCTATACTTATACATTTGCTCAATACTTCCATCCTGATTATATCTTATGTCTTCTATTATTTTATCTTGTTTATTATATTCAGTATAAGACAGTTTAAATTTTTTTGTATCAATTTTATCCGTCTGCGCATTCTTAAGAAGATAATCTTCCCTATATGATGTTATAGATTTTATAAGTTTTTTCATTTTTTTTTATAATTATAATTTATTTAACTCATTGAATAACAACATTTTAGCAAAATGTAATATTTTTAATATTAATTTGTAAATAGATGTTATTATAATTATATAAATTTGTCGCAAAATTACTATTAAAAAACAATTTATTTTTAAGGAGATTTCTATTAATTCATTTCTTTCAAGAAACAAATATAATGAATAAGATGCGAGACAT
>CAZZDX010000194.1:0-6302 GCA_964653185.1 uncultured Bacteroidales bacterium | reverse complement strand
ACCTTTTTTATTAGTTTTTATTATTTTTGCAAACATACGAGACAAACTGCCGTCATTAGAAATACCAGCACCATATATCCAATCTTCACCAGACCCAATAACCAGACTAAGATTGACCTTAACACCTTCTATTTCAAACGTTTTTAAACGGTTTACATCAACCCAATAGTAATCATCTTTGTTTATACCATCAAAGGCAGACTGAGCATCTTCTCCTGATAAATATTCATATGCCTGTATAAGTTGCCTTGTTTTTTCTTCTGCTAATGGATTATTGGGGTTTTTATCGGGATGCCATTTGATTATAAGTTTACGAAATTCTAGTTTTATATCTCCTTTTGAAGGTTTGGAATTTTCGGGAAGATTTAATAAATTTAAGTACTCTTTAATAATTGTATTTGTATTATTTGAATTATTAATATTTACTTTTTCAAATCCGTCCTTATATGGTACCTGCCAACTATTTATTAGATTCATTTTTGAATCTAATAAATACGCTTTATCTACGACTGTAAAAAGAAAGCAAGATAAATCTGTAGATAGTTCAATCCTTCGTAGATAAGTATGATTTTCAGAATATTTTGATGCGTCAAATGAATAAAGTAGTTCATTATTCCATTTGTAAAGATAAATAGTTAATTTTTTTGAACTAGACATGAAAGCATTAAGACTAGATGATTCCCTAAATCTATATGTATTGTTTGGAATACTTGGTATAGTGCTTATCTCTTTATAGACAATGATTTTGTCGTCAAATTGGATATGAGGTAATGATAGAGGTAAGTAATCACTTTTTGACAATAAATCAAGCATAGATGATTCGCCTGTATGCTCATATTTTATCCCTCTTGGTTTTTTCAACTCTTGTAAAAAAGTTACTGTTTTTGAATCTATTTTATAATCAAGTTCTTCTATTGTGATTGGCTCTTTCTTTTTTAAATTATTGTCAGGGTTTATTTTATTTAGTTTTGAAACTATAAAATTATATTTATGAATGTCAGTATTAGAAAAATTGGAGCATTTATCAAAAAGTTCATTAAAAGTCAACAATGCATCTTCGTACAAATTCTTTTTGATTAATAATTCAATTAATTTACGATATGTTCTAAGTAGATTAGTAAAATAATTTTCATCTTTATGATGCCAATCATATATTTTTAACCATTCATGTTTTGATTTTTCATAATTATCAGTTTTATAAAGCAATAAAGCTTTCTTTGTAATTATGTCATATTTCTCCCAGTCTTGTTTTACTAAATTATTAGGGTCTGGAGTTTTTTCATATTTTAAATTAGGTAGATGTATTTGTGTTGCGGATGATAAATCAATTTTTTTTTCTTTAATCTTACTATTATGATGGTAATAATTATCTCTTTCATTTTGAGTTTTGCTCTTTATATGGGATATTTTTTCACATCCTGAATTTTTTGAAAAATAGTCCCTTATCTGTTTTAAACGAGCCTTACCTAATCCTGGTATAAGTAGGAGCGTTTTGTCTGCACTTGTACTAACATCTTGCTTTGTTTTTATCCCTTTGGCGTACAATATTTCGCTTATGTTATAACTTATACCGGATATTTCGCATAATTCCCATAAATACCAGTCTGTAATACTCTTATGTAAATCTAAATCTTTGTATTCAACTGATAATGCAGATATAACTTCATATTTTTTATCATGCGATAAGTTGCTTTCGTAAGTTGTTCTGAACTTTTTCAGAAATTCCAGTTCTCTATCCTCCGTCTTGCTTGGTTTTTCTAGTTGTATATTTTTGTCGTTAACTAATGGAAGCCAACAGCCATAACTTCTCAGGTCATCCCCATAAGACGGCAATTTGCTTTCTTTTATATTCTTTAATATTTCTCCATGATGATTTAATGCTTCAAGCGAAGTATGAGGATCCCAAATATTAGCACTAAATTCATAATTGGATATTATATCGTCATAATTTGTTACATTATTAGTTGACTTTTTAAGGTTTAAGGAAGGTGTTGACGTTTGATTAACAGCTAAGCTAATAATTATGATAAAGATAATAATAACGATAATAATTAAAAAAGCCATAATGTTGTTTATTTAAAAATAGATGGTTCGTCTTCTCCTAGCATATTGTCATAACTTATTTTTTCGGCAATTCCCAATAATCCAGGATATAGTGATGCAGGGCTTATTCCAAGTCTGAATAAGTGATAACGAGCTGATGTAATAAATTCTGAAGATATTTCTATCTTTTTTAAAAGCAAATCTGAATTATTGATTTCTTCTAACGGAACAAATTTGTTATCTTGTTTATGATGTATGGTAAAAGCTCCTAATTGGGCTTGAATAAAAGGGGAAACAAATTCTGGAAAGTATACATAAGTCTTGTCAATACAAAATGGGTCGGTATGATAATCTACGATAGCATTTTTGTTATAAAAATAAGCCCAAACAATACATGGCTTATTGTCTATGGCGGGGTCTTTCACGGCAAACCAAAGAGCTACTAAAGGATTTTTTGTCCAATCAAGTAAACGAGTAGGCAATCCGTTATGTTGTGCAATAGATAGCCATTGCCAATCATTCCTTAGATTAGAATTGACATAAGGAATTGACTCACGCTTGAATTCCTCAAAGATTTCTTTTTCCTCTTGTAAAAATCTTGACTTTCTTAGGTTGCGACCAACAGAAGGAACTAGAGGATTGTCTTCGGTTTGACCTCTGAATATTATTCTTCCATCCATAGTAAACCATGTTGTAAGTTCAACATATTCACTTACTGATTTCACTGAATAAACTATTGGGCGCCCTTTATCTTTTGTCTTAATGTATTTATCCATTTTTGAATTTCATATGTTTAATATTATGTTTTTTTTCTTTTTCATTTCTTTTTAGTCCAAAAGTTACTTTCGTCTGGTTATGGAAGCTTGCAACTAACGTGTTTATACAACCAACTTATTACATTAAAACTGTTATTTAAATACCAAATAACAATCCGCCTTAGATAAATAAGTTATTTTTTATTTTTTAGCAAATATAAGTATTTTTTTTTATTCATTAACAGGACTTTTTATTTTTCAGTTCACCTTTTTATACTAAAATTCAATATCTTTGATTTTTTTTTCAGTAAGCACCAATTATGAAACCAATTAAAGTTTTATCTGTTATACTTCGGCTATTTGAGTTTGCGAAAATACTCAAACTCAAACGTTCAGTATTACTCAATCTAAGCAATTTTGTTTTTCGTAAACTTTCCAAGATTGAGTTTACATTATTAATCAATATTTTGTTTATATCATCTGTTTGTTCACAGGAATATTTTCAGCAGACAGTTAATTACAGAATAAATGTAAGATTAGATGATGTTAAAAATCAATTGTTTGCCAATGAAACTATTGAATATACAAATAACTCGCCAGACACATTAAATTTTATTTATTTTCATCTGTGGCCTAATGCTTATAAAAATAATAATACAGCTTTTGCAAAGCAAACGTTTGAAAATGGCAACACTGATTTTTATTTTTCCAAAGAAAGTGATAAGGGATATATTGATTCACTGGATTTTAAAGTTGATGGAGAAAAAATAAAATGGGAACTGGATCCCATTTATATTGATATTTGCAAATTATACTTAAACAAACCATTAAAAGCAGGTGAGACAATAACTATTACAACTCCTTTTTATATAAAAATCCCTAAAATTTTTTCCCGAATGGGACATTATAAACAATCGTATCAAATTTCGCAATGGTATCCAAAACCTGCTGTATATGATAAATATGGCTGGCATCAGATGCCATATCTTAATCAAGGCGAGTTTTATTCTGAATTTGGCTCTTTTAATGTTTTAATAACTGTGCCAAGAAATTATGTTGTTGCAGCCACAGGTAATTTATTGAACATAGATGAAAAAGAATGGATAAACAAAAAAGCCGAAGAAACAGAACAAATACAAAACTTTGATGAACAGGATATGTCTTTTCCTCCTTCTGACTCGCTGACAAAGTCATTACGGTTTATTGAAAAAAATATTCACGACTTTGCATGGTTTGCTGACAAACGATATCGTATTTTAAAAAGTCAGGTTGAATTGCCCGGCTCAAAACACAAAGTAAATACCTGGGTATATTTTTTTAATGCCCAATCTGCTCAATGGAAAAATGCTTTGGAATATGTTAATGATGCTATAAAATATTATTCTTTATGGTATGGCGAATATCCATATAATAATTGCACTTCTGTGCTTGGTTCTCTTCCTGTAGGCGGAGGCATGGAATACCCGACAATTAATATAATTGGAGACATATCAGATAAATACGGACTTGAAGCTACTATTATGCACGAAACAGGTCATAACTGGTTTTATGGAATCCTTGGTTTTAATGAAAGAAGATATCCATGGATGGATGAAGGTATTAACACTTTTAGTGAAGCCCGATATATAAACACAAAATATCCTGATAATCGGCTTTATAACTTTTTTGCCGGTAAAAAAACAGCAAACTTATTAGGTATTATGAATGAAAAACACAAATATATGCAGGAAATCGCCTATCTTTTTACAGCACGAAATAATACCGACCAACCGACATCATTAACATCTGAAGATTATACAATGATTAATTATGGTGCTATTGTATATTTTAAAGCTGCTTTTTCTATTGACTATTTGAAAAATTATCTTGGCGAAGAAAAATTTAATGAAATAATGCAAAAGTTTTTTAAGCAATGGCAATATAAACATCCTTATCCTGAAGATATAAAAAAATGTTTTGAAGAAAATTCTAACCAAAATCTTGACTGGTTTTTTAATGATATTTTAAATACAACAAAAAAAATTGATTATAAAGCCAAAAATATAAAAGGTAACAAACTGACTGTCAGGAATTTAGGCAAAATTAATTCTCCTATAAATATATCAGAGATAAAAAACAATAAAGTTGTCTATTCGCAATGGCATAATGGATTTAAAGGTGAAAAAAAGTTTAAAATCAATAAAAAAGATGCTGATAAAATTGTTATTGATTATTCAAAGAATATGCTTGATATAAACAGAAAAAACAATACAATAAAAACGCATGGAATCTTTAAACAACTTGAGCCGGTAAAGTTAAAAATGTTTGGAATTATTGAAAATACTAATAAAACACAAATTAATTTTCTTCCTGCTTTTGGCTGGAATAACTATAACAAAGCTATGCTTGGTATAATTCTTAACAGTCCAATTGTTCCATGCCAAAAATTTGATTATCTGTTAATGCCTCTTTATAGTTTTGAAAAAAACAATTTTAACGGTTCAGGAAATATTTCATATAAAATATTTCCAAATAATGGTTTTATACAAAATTTAAAAATCAGTTTGTCAGGTTCTCAATATTCCTTTGGATATGATAATGATGAAATTTTCCAACGATATGAAGCAAAGACAGAAATTAATATCAGAAAATCAGAGCAACGAAGCAGCATAAATAATTCTGTTACAATTAGCTCAATATTGGCAAGTGATTTAGAAGATTATTTTTATAATGATAAACGGACACACAAATTTTTTTATAATATAAATTATGACTTAACAAACAGACGTAAAATCAATCCTTACAATGTTTTAGTAAATATTGAGGCAGGTAAGGGCTTTGTTAAAAGCCGAATTGAGACAAATTACAGAATAACTTACAATAAAGTTAATAAAGGTCTTGATATTCGTGTTTTTGCAGGCAAATTTCTTTATAGTGATAATATATATTATGGAAATTATAATTTCCGACTTTCCGGCTCAACAGGTTATAGAGATTATACTTTTGATAACTTCTTTTTAGGACGTATGGAATCAATTACTAATAGTTCTGATAATCACTTATTATCACAACAATTTGTAAAAAATGACGGTGGCTTTACAACATATACTTATTTGGGACAAACAGATAACTGGTTAACAACTGTAAATTTAACAACAAGTTTGCCTTCAAAAATACCATTAAAAATCTATACAAATATAGGCACTTATTATAATATTAAAAAACATAATTTATCGGACTTTATCATCTATGAGGCAGGAATTGAACTTTCAATAATTGACAATGTATTTGTAATTTATGCTCCTTTAATAATGTCAGAAGATTTAAAAGAAAATAATGATCATTTTACTGATAATTACTGGCAAAAAATACGTTTTGTTCTTAATCTGAACATATTATTTAAAACTGTATCTTATTTTCAGTTGGGGAATATTATATAGTATTTGAGCAGAAATGTAAATAGGATTTACCCCCGCTACCGCACGATTGTATCGTGTGGTCTTTATTTTTTATTTAAGTCCCCTT
>CAZZDX010000193.1:0-6345 GCA_964653185.1 uncultured Bacteroidales bacterium | reverse complement strand
TAGCTTTTTCAGCAGCTTCTTTTAGTCGCTGGAGAGCCATTGGGTCTTTTCTAATGTCAATATTTTCATCTTTAATAAATTCTTCGGCTAACCAGTTGATAATTATTTGGTCAAAATCATCGCCTCCAAGATGAGTATTGCCATTTGTTGATTTAACTTCAAAGACGCCTCCGCCCAGTTCAAGGATAGAGATATCAAAAGTGCCACCGCCAAGGTCAAATACAGCAATTTTCATATCTTTATTTTTTTTGTCTAATCCATAAGTTAATGAAGCAGCAGTAGGTTCATTGATTATTCTTTTTACAGTCAATCCTGCAATTTCTCCTGCTTCTTTAGTGGCTTGACGTTGAGAGTCGCTAAAATAAGCCGGAACAGTAATAACAGCTTCTGTAACTTCTTGTCCAAGATAATCTTCTGCTGTTTTTTTCATTTTCTGAAGTATTATAGCAGAAATTTCTTGTGGAGTATATAATCTGTTATCAATTTTGACTCTGGCAGTATTATTATCACCTTTTACGATTTTGTAAGAAGATCTTTCTATTTCTTTAGTAATTCTATCATAAGGTTCTCCCATTAATCTTTTAATAGAATATATAGTTTTTTTAGGATTAATAATAGCTTGTCTTTTAGCCGGATCTCCGATTTTTCTTTCATTTTTATCGGTAAATGCGACTATTGAAGGCGTTGTTCTTTTTCCTTCGCTATTAGGTATAACGACAGGTTCGTTTCCTTCCATTACAGCAACACATGAATTTGTTGTGCCTAAATCTATTCCAATAATTTTTCCCATTATAGTATATTTTTATAAATTATTATTTTTTTTATCAAAAAATAATTTGTCAATGATTATGCCAATAATATAATAATCATTATTTTATGAAATAATGTCATATATAAATGTATTTTGTTTAAAAAAATTATATATATAAATGCCATAAAGTCAGTTTTTGCTGAATTATATTCAAACACATACATTAGTTATTACAATGCTCTGTCATTCAAATGATTGTATCTTAAGGGGACTATTGGTAAGTATAAAACAAAAAGATATATACTTTTTTGGAAATTTATCAACCAAACCAACGGGTTAACCCGTTGGTTTTTGAGTTTTTATTAATGCTTTTTTTAAAAAAAGTATACTTTTACAATTCACCCTGTTAAATAATTTTGTTACGCAAAATTAATCAGGCATCAGTCAAACGCCTGACATGACTGTCTGATTATTTAACAGGGTAAAATTAAATTGATTATGGTTCATTTTTTGACATAATCCCCTTTATTTATTCAATTTTTGAAGTTACAGGATTAGCCAAATTTGAATATTTTATTAGTTCCATTCTTACAGAGCCAACAAGAATTTTTGTTTCAAGCATTATAGGTATATGATTTTTGTCATCAGACACCCAAAATGTCATAGGAAAAGGTTCGGAGAAGACGCTTCCTGTTAATACTTTTGGTTTTATTTTTAAACATCTGAATTTACCCATATCTGTTTTTATTATCTCTTTGCCTAAATATATAATTTTAGTGGTAAAGACGGAATCATCAAATAAGAAGTTAATAGGAATTTCTTCCCCAACTTTATAATTTGAGAAGTCAAATGTGCGTGCATAATAAAAAGCAGAGATAATATCATGTATATTTTCCGGAACTTTTACTATTGCTGTGCTGGTTACTGCAATATTTTTAAACTGGTCAAAGAATACATCACGCTTTTTTTTGTAGCTTCCTTCATGGACATCTCTCATAAATAGCCATGGTATCATTGCTTTTTCGTCAAGAAAAGTTTCATATTTATCAGATACTTTAAAAAACCAGTTATAAAAAGTTCTTGTTCGTCCTGTAGCTTCTATATGATATGTATCTCTGTTTTTAAATTGTTTATGTTCTTTTGTAATAGAACATACAGCTATTCCTACTGAAAGATTAGGGATAACAGGAGCTGTATAATAAGCATCATATTTTAATTTTTCTCCTCTTTTAAAAGCTTCATTTTTTACTATACGAAGTTTTTGAGCATATAATGAAGTTGCTGTAATAAAAGTAATAATTGATAAAAAGATTAATTTTTTCATAATTTTTATAATTTCATAATTAGGTCATTTTTAAGTAGTTACAAGTTGCAGGTTTTATTTTTATCCTTATTTACTTTATTTTATAATAGTCAATATAACAAAAAATATTCCAAAAAAATAAATTTTATATTTTCAAATTACAATGTTTACAATTTTTTTAGGAACAACAATAATTTTTTTTGGATTTTTACCATCTAACCATTTTTGAGTTTTTTCTGCTGACAGCACATTTTTTTCAATTTCCTTGTTTGAAATATTTACCGGCAGTTCTAATTTGAATCGCATCTTTCCATTAAAAGATACAGGATACAGGTAAGTATCTTCCTTTAAATATTCTTCGTCATATTTTGGAAAACAAGATTCAGTAATGCTACATCTATTACCTAATAAATTCCATAATTCTTCGGCAATATGAGGTGCATAAGGAGATATTATAATAGCCAAATCCTGTAATATCGCCTTTTTATTACATTTTAGTTCGTAAAGTTTATTAACACATACCATAAAAGAGCTTACAGCAGTATTAAATGAAAAACGTTCTATATCCTGTTCGATTTTTTTAATTGTTTTATGCAATATTTTTAGTTCCTCTATTGTTGGTTGTTCATCAGAGACACAAAAATTATTATTTTCATCATGATATAAACGCCACAGTTTTTTAATAAATCTGAAGACACCTTCAATGCCAGAAGTATCCCAAGGTTTTGATTGCTCTAATGGTCCTAAAAACATTTCATATAATCTGAGTGTGTCAGCACCATATTTTTCAACTAAATCATCAGGATTTACAACATTATATTTTGATTTTGACATTTTTTCAATTTCATATCCGCAATGATACTTGTTATCATCTTCCAGTATAAACTTTGCAGTTTTATATTCAGGGCTCCATTTTTTGAACGAATCAATATTAAGAATATCATTTTCAACAATATTTACATCAACATATATAGGAGTTATATCATATTTTTCTTTTAGATTAAAAGACACAAAAGTATTAGAGTTTTTAATTCTGTAAACAAAATTAGATCTTCCCTGTATCATTCCCTGATTGATAAGTTTTTTAAAAGGTTCGTCTTTGCATACGATATTTATATCATACAAAAATTTATTCCAGAATCGTGAATAAACAAGATGTCCTGTTGCATGCTCTGTTCCGCCTATATATAAATCAACATTTTGCCAGTAATTATTAGCTTGTTTTGACACGAGAGCATTTTTATTATGAGTATCCATATATCTCAGATAATAAGCAGAAGAGCCGGCAAAACCCGGCATAGTATCACATTCAAAAGCGTATCCATCTTTTGTATTCCAGTTTTTTGCCCGTGCTAATGGAGGTTTGCCTGTTTTTGTTGGCAGATAAGCATCTATATCAGGCAATTTAAGTGCCAGTTCGTTCTCATCAAGCACATAAGGCATTTCGTTTTTATAATAAACAGGAAACGGTTCGCCCCAGTATCTTTGGCGACTAAAAATTGCATCTCTTAATCGGAAATTAACTTTTCTTTTTCCAATACCCATTTCTTCTATTTTGTTAATAATGGTATTAGTAGCTTCTTCTACATTCATTCCATTGATAAATCCGGAGTTTATTAAAACGCCTTTTTTATCATCATAAGATTCTTCAGAGATATCAGCTCCGGATATGACTTTAATTATTGGAATATTAAAATGTTTGGCAAAAGCATAATCGCGGCTATCATGTGCAGGCACAGACATAATAGCACCTGTTCCATATCCGGATAATACATAATCAGCTATCCAGACAGGAATTTCTTTTTCTGTGAACGGATTGATAGCATAAGTTCCTGTAAATACTCCTGAAATTTTTTTAACTTCTGATATACGTTCTCTCTCTGAACGATTTTTTGATACTTTTACATAATCCATAACCGACTTTTTATACTCTGGCTTAGTAATTTTTTTTACTAAATTATGTTCAGGAGATAACACCATAAATGTTGCACCAAAAAGAGTATCAGGTCTTGTTGTAAATATTTTTATTTTGTTGTCAGAATTTTTTATTTTAAAATCAACAATAGCACCTTGTGAACGACCTATCCAGTTTCGTTGAATTTCTTTAAGAGAATCTGACCATTCCAATTTATTTAAACCATCTAATAATCGCTGTGCATAAGCAGTAATTCTCAATAACCATTGTCGCATCAGTTTTTTTTCAACAGGATAGCCACCTCTAACAGAAATACCTTCCCTGACTTCATCGTTGGCAAGAACAGTTCCTAATTTAGGACACCAGTTGACCATTGTATCAGAGAGATATGCTAAGCGATAGTCCATAAGAATTTGTTGCTGCTGTTTTTCTGTCATTGTTTTCCATTGAGCAGCAGTAAAAATATTTATTTTTCCGGAAGCGGCATTAACATTAATGTTTCCATTTTTTTCAAATTCTTTAATCAAAAATTTTATAGGTTCTGCTTTATCAGATTTGTTATTATACCAGTGGTTAAACAGTTGAATAAATGTCCATTGAGTCCATTTATAATATTCAGGGTCGCAGGTTCTTATCTCTCTGTTCCAGTCATAAGAGAAGCCAATTTTATCAAGTTGTTCCCGATAATGTTTTATATTTTTTTCTGTTGTCATTGCCGGATGCTGACCTGTTTGTATGGCATATTGTTCAGCAGGAAGTCCAAAAGCATCATATCCCATTGGATGAAGCACATTAAATCCTTTTAGAGTTTTATAGCGGGAATATATGTCAGAGGCAATATATCCGAGAGGATGACCAACATGCAATCCTGCACCTGAAGGATAAGGAAACATATCTAATACATAAAACTTATGCTTGTCATTGTTTATCTCTACCTTAAAAGTTTGATTTTTTTTCCAATATTCTTGCCACTTTTTTTCTATATCCTTAAAGTTATAGTTCATCCTTTACAATTGATAAATATTTAATATTTTTTTTAAATTCTAAAAAGTTGCTAATATAAAAAAATCATTGTTGTCCGATATATTTAAAAAAAATTGTATAAACGGGATAAACATTTTTTAACAAGCTGAATAGTAACTTTTATTCCTTTATATTTAACGAATATTTTCTCCATTTTTCAATACATTGAGACATATCTTCAGGTAAATCCGAATCAAAAAACACATATTTTCCTGTTGATGGATGTTTAAACCCTAATGATTTTGCGTGTAATGCCTGACGCGGTAATATTTTGAAACAATTATCTACAAACTGTTTGTATTTAGAAAAAGTTGTCCCTTTTAAAATCATATTACCTCCATAAGCCTTATCATTAAAAACAGTATGTCCTATATATTTAAAATGAGCTCGTATCTGGTGTGTTCTTCCTGTTTCCAATTTGCATTCAATTAGTGTTACGTATCCAAAACGTTCTAATACTTTATAATGTGTTACTGCATGTTTACCATAATCCTGAGCAGGGAAAACCATCATTATTTTTCTATTTTTGGGACTTCGTCCTATATTACCGGTAATAGTGCCGCTATCTGTATCAATATCTCCCCATACAAGAGCTATATATATTCTGTCAATAGTATGATAAAAAAAATCTTTTGCAAGTTTATTTTGTGCAAGTTCGCTTTTTGCAACAACCAAAATGCCGGAAGTATCTTTGTCAATACGATGAACCAGACCAGGTCTAAGCTCTTGATTATCAACAACCGGTAAATTATTTATATGATATACTAAAGCATTAACAAGAGTTCCTGTATAATTACTATGTGCCGGATGCACTACCATACCTGCTTTTTTATTAACAATGATAATATCATTATCTTCATACAAAATATTTAACGGAATATCTTCAGGGATAAGCTCAAAGACCTTAGGAGGATAAGCCATTACAATTGAAATAATATCTTTTGGCTTAACTTTATAATTTGCTTTTATAGATTTATCATTTACAATGATATTACCTGCTTTTGCTGCATTTATAATTTTGTTACGTGATATATCTGCTATACGATTTTTTATATATTTATCTATTCTCAATGGCTCTTGTCCTAAATCAACAGCAAATCTGTAATGTTCATAAAACTCCTGTCCTGTGTCAGATGATTCTAATTCTTTTTCCATATTTTTTTTTATAAAAAATAAAATAAGCCAAATTTATATAAAATAAATTTAAAACGCCTAACCTGAATTATTCATAAATTATATTTTATTATCATTAGCCCCGTCCTTCAGGGCAATGTCATTTAGTTAAGGAATAATGTTTTAAAATCAGATTAGCACCACAATTTATTGTGGTGGTTAAAATTCAAATACAGTTCT
>CAZZDX010000192.1:0-6408 GCA_964653185.1 uncultured Bacteroidales bacterium | reverse complement strand
TAAATAAATTTTATAAAATAATAATGTTATTTCTAAAAAAAAAATTATCTTTGCATTTTCAAAAATATAAATAATAAAAAAAATGGCAAAGAGTAAAGATGCAAGAATGCAAGTGATATTGGAATGTACTGAGCAAAAGAAAACAGATATTCCCGGTATATCAAGATATATTACTACAAAAAACAGAAAAAATACACCTCAAAGATTATCATTGAAAAAATATAATCCTTTTTTAAAAAAAGTTACTGTTCATAAAGAAATTAAATAATTAAAAATTATGGCAAAAAAAGCTGTTGCTTCAGTGCAATCATTAGAAAAAAATCTTATCAAGGTTATCAGAACAGTAAGATCACCTAAAACAGGTGCTTATACCTTTACTGAAAAAGTAATACCTAAAAAAGAAGTCGAAAATTATTTATCTAAAAAATAATTCGGTTTAGGCAAAAAAATATATTTAAAAAAGCTCTTTTATATATAAAAAGGGCTTTTTTAATATAGGTCTGCTAAGAAAATCAAATTAGTTCCGATAAATATCACGATAAATTTTTACACTTTTGTCTGCAAAAAATTTATCTTGGCAGTTTCCCATTTTGAGGTGCCAGAAAAATTATTTTATTTTAAGAGGTAGAGATTCCTCATTCCGAACGAAGTGGGGAATCTCATTGTTCTATAAAAAAATAATTTTTGCTACCCAGCACTTCAAAATAGAATTTAGCCCTTATCGTGAATTTATTTCAATATCATTTTTTTTAGATATATTTGCCAGTATATTTTTAATGCAAATCCGTATTAATATTTTCGTTTCAATGAAAAATTTTTTAAACAAACCCGTTGATAAAGTAAAAAAAAGAAAAATTACTATTATACTGTTATCAGTTTTAATAATATCAATAGTTATAATAGGATATAATTATTACAAAAGTATTAAAGAACCTGTTTCTCCTGCTCTTAATGCAATACCCGACAGAGCTACTATCATCTTTAAAACAAAAAACACAAATAATTCATGGCAAAAAATATCAGAATCTGTAATCTGGAAAGAATTAATAAAAATAGATTTATTCAAAGAATTAAATAAAGAGATATGCTTCATGGATTCTGTTTTTAAAACTAATGATAATATCTCAAACATAATTAATAAAAACAGCACTTATATCTCTTTACACTTTTCAGGATATGGCAAATTTAACTTCCTCTACCTTATAAACCTGCCTAACATACACTATGAAAGCTCTATTGACAACTTTATAAAAAAATCCTGTAAAGATAAAATCCTTTTAAATAAAAGAAAATATAAAGATGTAAGTATAACAGAAGTTAAGTTCCCTGATTGCAAAAAAACTCTTTACTATACAACAACAAAAGGGATTTTTATAGCAAGTTTTTACTCTTTACTTGTTGAAGATGCTATAAGACAACTAAACTCAGGAAACTCAATAAAAGATAATAATGCCTTTAATAATGTATATACTACATCAGGCAAAAATGTAGATGCTAATATATACATTAATTTTAAATATTTTTCACGACTTTTTACTCTGTTATTCTCAAACGAGCATAAAGATAATGTTAGATTTATTGCTGATATAGCAGAATGGACAGAACTTGACGTAACAATTAAAAATGACGAACTGCTTCTAAACGGATTTACAGCAACAGACACCACCAGCCAATATCTTGACCTGTTTACCGACCAAAATGCTCAAAAAACTGAACTGACAAAAATATTGCCTTACAATACTGCAATGTTTATGTTTTGGGGATTTGAAAATTACAACAAATTTCTTATCAGGCATAAATCATTTTTAAAAGAAAAAAATAAAATCAATTCATATAATAAAGAAATTGAACGGCTGAACAATGAATTCAAATTTGATATTGAAAAAAATGCTCTCTCATGGATTGGAAATGAAATGGCACTTGTTGTAACAAAACCATCAGGCAGCTATAGTTCAGCTACTGACGAATGCCTAACAAATGTTAAAGATAATACATTCGCTGTCTTTAATACTGCTAATATTGATACTGCTTTATTACTTCTTGATGATATTGCAAATAAGGTAAACACAAAATTGTCTCTTAATCCGGATACCATAACTTTTAAAAAACACTTTATAAACCATATTAACATACCTCGTATAATGTCAACATTATTTGGCTCTTTATTTCAAAAAATTGAAACAAACTATTATACCTGTATAAATAACTATATAATATTTGCAAATAGCCAAAGTTCATTACAAAATTTTATTAACTCAAATCTATACGGAAAAACACTTAATACTACAAATGCAAATAAAAGCTATAATAGTTTTTCTGAAAACATATCTGACAATTCCAATCTCTATTTATACTGTAATATAAAAAAATCTATAAACCTTCTTAAATATTATGTTACACCTAAAACACTTAAAAATATTCAAGAAAATTATTCTCAAATCAAAAATTTTGAAGCAGTTGGCATCCAGTTACGACCGGATAAAAACATGTTCTATACAAACATATATCTAAAATACAACCCTTCTTATGCTGAAGAAGATAATTCTTTATGGAAAATAACCTTGGATACTACAATAAGCTCACAACCTTTCATTATTAAAGACCATATAGATAATACACACAAAATTATTGTATCTGATATTAATAATAATCTGTATCTTATTGACAGAGATGGAAAAATATTATGGAAAAATTCTGTTAAAGAAAAAATAATAAGTAATGTCCAAATGATAGATTATTATAAAAATGGGAAATTTCAATATGTCTTTAACACAGAAAATTATATTTATATAATTGATAGAAATGGTAATAATATTGAAAACTATCCAATAAAACTAAAAGAAAAAGCAACAAACGGATTATCAGTATTTGATTATGACAAAAATAAAGATTACAGATTTATTCTGGCTTGCAGCAACAAAATTTATAACTATCTTCAAAATGGAAAAATAAATAAAGCATGGTTCATCTCAACAACAAAAAATACTATTATAAAACCTGTTCAGCATATAAAAATCAATGACATAGATTATATAATAGCTTCTGATAAACAAGGAAATGTATTAATACTGGATAGAAAAGGAAAAGAAAAAATAAAACTCAAACAAAATTTTATAACATCGCCAAACTCTTGCTTTTATACAGGAAACGCTATTGACAGAACGAAATTGCTCACAACAGATGAAAACGGAAAAATAGTCGCTATCTTATCTGATGGAAATGTTGAGACAATGTCTGTAAAAGATTTCTCTCATTCTCATTTCTTCTTGTATAAAGATATTAACAACGATAAACTAAAAGATTTTATATTTCTGGATAATAATGAACTATCTGTTTATGACCATTCAAAAAAACTTCTGTTTAGTCATATTTTTGACTCAAATATTAACATAAAACCTGCATTTATTAATATGCCTGCTCATAATAATCTGATAGGAATTGTATCTTCCAAAACAAAAGAGGTCTTTTTGTTTGATGAAAATGGAAAACTAAAGCAAAACTCACCTTTTACAGGAGCAACACCTTTTTGTATAACCAACTTAAACAATGATAATCAGTTAAATCTTATTGTTGGCTCAGTAGAGACCATTCATAACTATATCTTAAACTAAGGCGTTGTGAAGAAATAAAATATTTTAAATATGATTTCACTATTATTAATACCTTTTATAATTGCTATGTTTTTAGCAATTAATATGGGCGGAAGCGGAACAGCACCATCATTTTCAGCAGCTTACGGTGCAAATGTAATACGTAGAAATTTAATCCCCGGATTATTCGGAATTATGGTCTTCCTCGGAGCAATTATTGCCGGTAAAGAAACAACAACAACAATTGGGAAAGGTCTGTTAGATCCGGAAATGATGACTCCTTTAATTGCATCAATAATTCTATCTTCTGTGGCTATAACCTTGCTTATCACAAATTTATTAGGAATACCACAATCTACTAGTCAGGCAACAGTATTATCCGTTGTTGCACCAGCAATATATTTTAATACCTTAAACTCTCAAAAATTATTCTGTGAAATTATTCCTACATGGTTTATATTACCTATAATTTCATTTATTATTTGTTTTCTTATTGGCAAATATATATACAAACCTCTTAGAAAGAGAGGATATACTATCTCTAAAAAAATCAATGATAGTTATATGTTAAAAGGACTGATACTTATTATGTCATTATTACGTAGCTTTTTCAATAGGAGCAAATAATGTTGCAAATGCAGTAGGACCTATTTCAACTATGACAATTAATGAATTAAATATATCAAATGGGAACTCTGTATTTATTGTGCCTTTAGCAACATTAATAGTTGCACCATGCTTTGGAATTGGAAGTTCTATCTTTGGACATAAGATTGTTCAAAAAACAGGTAAAGAATTAATTTTATTTGGTAAAATTGAAGCAGCTATTATTGCATTTGTATCAGCAAGCTTATTATTGTTTGCTTCATTAACAAAAGGAATTCCTACATCTTTGGTTCAATTAAATGTTGCTGCAATATTAGGAATTGGAGTTGCTAAACTTGGATTTAAAAATATCTTTAAAAGAACAGAAGTAGATAAATTTTTTGTAACATGGATTATTGCTCCTGTTATAGCATTCTCATTATCATTATTACTTACATTTTTAGCTGATAAAATGGGATACTTATAAAAATTATGGTAACTATTTACCCGGTCAGGCATTTCTTTTTAGTATAATATAATAAAAAAAATATGTTTCAGAAAATTAAATATTGGTTAAACTCTAAATCAATTGAATTTAGAGAAGTTCATCACAAACCAGCAAGGACATCGGAAGAATCGGCAAAAGCACGTGGAGAAGATATCTCAATAGGAGGAAAAGCACTGATTTTAAAAATCAATGACTCATTTAAAATCTTTGTTCTTAGTGCTTCCAAAAAATTAGATTCTGCTATAATTAAAAAATATTTTAACATAAAAAGAATTAGGTTTGCTAACAGAGATGAACTTATGGATTTAACAGGTTTAGAACCGGGATATGTTCCTCCTTTTGGAAAACCAATAATTGATTTAGAACTATATGTAGATAATTCAATTGTTAATAATCAAAAAATAGCATTTAATGCCGGCTCCCCAACAGATTCAATAATTATGTCAGTTAAAGATTATTTAGAACTGACACAACCAAAAATATTTGATTTTTCAAAAGATTAGAACTTGTTATATAATATTCTATTTAGTGCTTGTTCGTAAAGTCGTCATCAGGCAGTTGCCTGATTAAAAGCACCAAATAGCAAATTCCAAAAAACAACTTAGCGAAGCGATCTCACGAATACCTTTGAACTAGCGAAGCGATTTCATGAACACCATTGAAAATAAATATATTGTGAGTAAAATAAACAACATTATGAGTAAATAAATCTCAAAATCCAATTACCAAATGACCAAAAACAGTTTAAAACTGGTGTGTTAATTTTGACGTATTTATTATAAATATTTTTCCTGCAAAAATTAAGTTTTTTTTAATAAGGTAATAAGGTTGAAAAACTGACAGGATTTGCATTTTTCTACTAAGGTCTAAAATCTTTAAAATAAGGTTTTTAAAACCTTATCATAAAAAAATAACCTTAGTAGAAATATTGAATACGCTATAAAAATAACCTTATTACCTTATTTAGTATATACAAAATTTGTAGGAAATTTTTTGGCGAATTATCCTGCAAAATAAACATACCAGTTTAAAACATTGGAATTTCGGTCATTGGGATTTGTTTGTAATTTGATGATTATGATTTGTTATTTTTTAATATTTAGCATAAATTTTGACTTTATGAACAAGCACTAATTAATTATCAAACTTACAAAAAAATTATCAGATATACTATAAATGGTTAAAATTTTAACTTTTTTATTTTTTATTTACTCACCCCAACCCTCTCTACTAGTAGAGAGGGAGTAATTTGTAAAGTTAAAATTTTAACCGCTTGAAGTATACCTGATTAATTACTTCGTGAGATCGCTTCGCTAAGTTCATAAATTTTCAGAATATATATATCATTAGCCCCGTCAGGCAACTGCCTGACGGGGACAAGGATAATAAAATATAATTTAATTTCAGATTTCCTGACCCAATAGGAAAACTGACTGACACCTAAAAAATCAGACAAAAATCTTAATATGATGATGTAAATACTTCAACAAGTTTTGTAAATGTAATGAATATGGTTAAATACCTATGGCATTCTAATGATTTTGCTATCAAAACAAGCATTTATCCTTTTGCGGTGGATTTTTATAAGCAATCCACAAGTGAACGAACTTTAATTTATAAAAAAATATTTTAAAACTTATAGATATTTATTAATGGATGAAAAAAATTATAGTTATGAACGGCTTGGATTGCGGCAAGAAAAGGATAAATGTGTAAGTTTTGTGC
>CAZZDX010000191.1:0-6441 GCA_964653185.1 uncultured Bacteroidales bacterium | reverse complement strand
AAAATCATTTCTTCCTTTAAACTCTCTCCAAATCCCATATAAATAAGATAAATACTAGTTGGAATACCTAAAATAAGTGCAACTATTAGTTTATTCTTATTTTCTTCCCAAAAATTATTGAACAAAATCGGACAAACTGCTATTGATAATAACATTAAAATAAACGGTATAATTGTATAAAGTTGTATTTCCATTTTAGTAAATATTATTTGTTAAAAAAATAATTTGCAAATATACATTTTTGATAAAAATAAAAATTATTTTTTAAGTGTAAGTATTTTTGTTTTTCAATAAAAAGGCGTAAATACCTGAATATCAGTAAGATGATGAAACCAAAAAAATTATTTTTTAATAGAAAAAATTTAGTAATATTGCATCAAATTTTAAAAAGAAAAATAACATTTAAAATAATTAAGATATGAACAAAAGAACAATAGTTACATTACCGGGAGATGGTATAGGAACAACAGTATTGGAAGAAGCAATAAGAGTTTTGGATGCTGTTGGCTTTGATGCTGAATATATACAGGGAGATATTGGCTGGAATTTTTGGTGTAATGAAGGTAATCCTTTCCCTGATAGAACAATAGAATTGATCGAAAAATATAAAATTGTTCTTTTCGGAGCAATTACTTCAAAACCAAAGGATGAAGCAGCTAATGAATTGTCTCCTGAATTACAAAATAAAGGACTTGTTTATTATAGTCCTATTGTTGGTATGCGACAGCTTTTTAATCTTGATTATTGCATTAGACCTTGTAAAACGTATAAAGGCAATCCTTTAAATTTTATCAGAAGAACAAAACAGGGTGGAGTTGAAGAGCCAAAAATTGATGTTGTTATTTACCGACAAAACACAGAAGGATTGTATTGTGGAGTAGAATGGACTAATCCAAATGAACAGGTTTATAATGCTTTTATGACACATCCAAAGATGAAGAAGAACTTTTCTGATGTGCCAAGACAAGAATTGGCTATCTCAACACGTATTTTTTCAAAAAAAGCTTGTGAAAGAATTATTCGTGGAGGTTTTGAACATGCCAGAAAATTTGGATATAAATCTGTTACTCTTTGTGAAAAACCTAATGTGCTTCGTGAGACATCCGGTATGGCTCTTAAAATAGCTAAGGAAATGCACAAAAATGAATATCCGGAAATAATTTTTAAAGCTACTAATGTTGATGCACAAATGATGTGGATGACAAAAAATCCTGAAGATTATGACGTTATTGTTGCAGGAAATTTGTTTGGTGATATTATCTCTGATGGCTTTGCAGGACTGATAGGCGGATTGGGCTTTGCATGTAGTGCTAATATTGGAAAAGATGTTGCTGTCTTTGAACCAACACACGGCTCTGCTCCTAAATATGCAGAATATCCTGTTTCTATTGTGAACCCTATTGCAATGATTGCTTCTGCCTGTATGATGCTTGACCATATCGGAGAAATTGATATGGCTAAAAAAATACACAATGCTATTTCCAAAGTTATTGAACAAGGTAAAGTAAGAACTTATGATATGATGAAAATGCATGGTAGCCCTGATGTTATTAATAAAGGTGCTGCCTCTACCCAACAAATGACCGATGCTATTATTGCTGAATTATAAGATTAAAATGGTAATGTTAATTAAGTATAGATAAATCATTTATGAATAATAAACGAACTGATATATAATTATTAATGCTTTGTTGAAATGATTAAAAGATTGAAACAATTGAAAAGATTATGGTTAAAAAAAGTATGTGCTGAATTGTTGTAACAAATTACAAATCTTGATTTGCTAGGATAGGATACCTAAAAAAATTTAAAAGAAAAAAAATAATTTTTGTAATTATTTCAATCATTACAATTTTTTAATAATACAAACATATAAAATCTTAAAAACCTATGATTAATAAAATAAAAGAATTATGGCATGAATTGGACTGGATAAAAGATCATGATTTAAGGCAAAAGGTAACAGATACTTGGATTTTAGCTTTTGAGAAAAGCGTATTAAAACCGGAAGATTTAAAAATTATTCCATTTACTCTTTTATGTGGACCGGACTTGAAAGTTAGTTTTATTGCTCACAAAAGATGCGTTGTTCATATTGCAAAACAAAGTGGAGAGAAAATAAATCATTTTTTCAAAGACCAGCTTCCTGTAAATATGGATGTATTAATTGCCGGTGCTATATTATGTGATGTAGGAAAATTATTGGAGTATGTATTAGACGAAAAAGGCAAAGCTGTTCAGGGAAGCTATGGTAAATATTTAAGACATCCTTTTTCCGGGGTCTCTTTGGCAGAAAAATGCGGAGTGCCACCGGAAGTTTGTCATATCATTGCTGCTCACGCAAAAGAAGGCGATTTAATTAAAAGATCTACCGAAGCTTATATTGTTCATCATGCAGATTTTATGACTTTTTTACCATTTAAAGACAGATTAAAAATTTGATTTAAGAATGAAATTAGATTAACTCACGACTTAAGTTATGGGCTAATAGACCCAATTATATAAAATACATATTCAACGGTTTACCAATGATTTTATGAACAAACCCTAAATAGTGTTCGTCCATAATGTCAGATAAAACCGTTAAAACGGTTATTTGAATTGTAGGAATTCTCATTAACCCCTGACTTAAGTCAGGGGCTAATAGTAACTTACATCAATTTTTAACCGTTTTAACGGTTTACTAAAACTTAAAAATATTACTTTATAGACAAGCACTAAATAAAATAATTAATAATTAAACTAAAAAATAATATTATGGAAAACACTATTTCAAGACAAATTGCAAAATTTGCTATTAATCTCAAATATAAAGATTTACCTGATAATGTTGTTTATGAAGTTAAACGATATTTATATGATTCTATAGGCTGTGCCTATGGTGGTTATCATACAAAAGATATAAACATTCTTTATAATATTTATAAAAATATTGGAGGAAAATCGGAAGCAACAGTTATTGGTTTTGGAGATAAAATGCCTGCTGTAAATGTTTGTCTGATTAATTCTCTTATGATTCGTGCATTGGACTTTAATGATATTTACTGGAAAGAAGATCCTTCGCATCCATCCGACCTTATACCGGCAGCTCTGTCAGTAGGAGAAATGCAGAATGCTGATATGAAAGATGTTATTGTGGCAATTGTTTTAGCTTATGAATTTGAACAGAGAATGAGCGAATTTGCTGTGCCCGGTGTGCGCGAAAGAGGATGGCATCACGGGACAATAACCCAGTTTGTGTCGCCTGTTGTTGCAGGTAAATTATTAGGTCTTAATGAAGAAGAAATGGTAAATGCTATTGGCATTAATGCTTGTCATAATTATACTATTGGTTGTCCTACTGCCGGAAAACTTACAATGATGAAAAATACCGTTGACCCAATGGCTGTTCAGTCCGGCGTTTTTGCCGCTTTAATGGCTAAAAATGGTTATACTGGCACAGAAGCAATATTTGAAGGCAAAGAAGGATTTATGGATGTGTTTGGTCCTGACTGGAATGTAAAAAAATTGACAGGCGGATTAGGTGAAAAGTTTAAAATATTGGAATGTTGTATGAAAGCTTTTCCTACCGAAGCTTTGACACATACTCATATAACAGCAACATTAAAAGCAGTAATAGAAAATGATATTAAACCCGAAGATATTGAAGAAGTGAGAATTACAGCTATATCAAAAGCTGTTGATATTTTGTTTGATAAAAGTAAATATGAAATAAATTCCCGTGAGACAGCTGACCATAGCTTGCCATATTGTGTAGCAAGAGCTATTATTGACAGAAAAATTACTACACAAAGTTTTGATGATAACAAATTGTTTGACCCTTTATTAAAAGATATAATATATAAGATTAAAGGTGAGGCAAGTGAAAAATTTGAAAAAATGTTTCCTGCAAAACAGCCATCACAAGTTGTTATTAGGACAAAAAATAATAAAGAATATAAAGCATATTTGGAATATCCAAAAGGCGACCCAAGAGAGCCAATGACTATTAATGACTTAAGTAATAAATTTAATTCATTGTCAGCAAAATTATTAAGCAGAGACAAGCAAGAAAAGATTAAGGATACAATTTTTAATTGTGAAAATATTTCTGCACAGGAGTTTATGAAGGGATTGATAGTATAGTTGGAATTAATAGAAGTCCCCTTAAAGAAACAATGAAGAAAAACAAAATAAATATTATCACATTAGGTTGTTCAAAAAATATCGTTGATTCTGAAATACTGATAACTCAATTAAAAGCAAACAATTTTGATGTTAAACATGAATCAGCAAAAGATGATGTTGATATTGTGATTATTAATACCTGCGGATTTATTGATAAAGCCAAAGAAGAATCTGTTAACACTATTTTACAATCTGTTGAAGATAAAAAACATGGCTCAATTAATAAACTTTATGTCATAGGTTGTCTTTCAGAACGTTATAAAGATGAATTAGAAAAAGAAATTCCTGAAGTTGATAAATATTTTGGGGTAAACCAACTTCCTGATATTCTTAAAGAACTTAATGCTGATTATAAAAAGGAATTATTAAAAAAACATTCTCTTATAACACCTTCACATTATGCTTATTTAAAGATTTCGGAAGGTTGTAATAGCAATTGTTCTTTTTGTGCTATACCACTCATAAAAGGAAGATATAAGTCAAAGCCGGCAGAGGATATAATTGAAGAAGCAAAATTGCTTTCCAAAAAAGGTGTAAAAGAAATAATTCTTATAGCACAGGACCTAACTTATTATGGATTAGACATTTATAAAAAACGTGAACTTGCCAAATTGTTGAAAAAACTTTCAGAGATTAATGGTATTGAATGGATACGTTTACAATATACTTATCCTGATAATTTTCCTGTTGAGGTTTTTAAAATAATAAAGGATAATAAAAAAATATGTAAATATTTAGATATTCCGTTTCAGCATATAAATGACAAGATACTGAAATCAATGAAAAGAAATATAACAAAAAAGCAGATAACAGAATTTATTGATAAGGCAAGAGAAGAAATACCCGATTTAGCATTAAGAACATCTATTATTGTCGGATATCCTGATGAGACGGAAGAAAATTTTCAGGAGTTGTCAGATTTTGTTAAACATACTAAATTTGACCGTTTAGGAGTGTTTACTTATTCGCATGAAGAAAATACAGCAGCATATAAATTACAAGATAATGTATCAGAAAAAACCAAACAAGAGCGTGAAAAAATCTTGATGGGTATTCAGCAAAATATTTCTTTGGAATTAAATAAAAATAAAGTTGGAAAAACATTAAAAGTTATTATTGATAGATTAGACGGTGATTATTATATTGGAAGAACAGAGTTTGATTCACCGGAAATAGATAATCAGGTTTTGATTAAAAAAAATAATAACATTAAAAAAGGAGAATTTTATAAGGTAAGAATTACAAAGGCAGATTATTATGATTTGTATGCTGATTTAATATGATTGTGATTTTGGCTTATATTTAAAAATTAAAATATTATAGTAATTTTGTGATAAATAAAAACCTATTTAAAATAATAATTGGAAATGAAAAAAATAACAATAATATTAATGTTTTTTTGTGCAATAGCATTTTCATCAGCTCAAAATTCTGAAAATGTCAATAAAGATACAATAAATCATATTGACAACAAAAATCTGAAACAAGGTCAATGGAAAGAAAAACAGGGAAGAATACTTACTAAAGGTCAATATATTGATAATAAAAAACAAGGGATTTGGATAACTTATCATTCGAACGATTTTATTAACAAATTAGAAGAATATAAGAATGACAAAAAGAATGGTATAACAGTGATAATTGACCAACGAGGCACTTTGACAGATGAAAAATATTATAAAGACGATATCTTGGATGGAGAAAATAAACATTATGCCAGACGAGGCAGATTGACTTCTAATATGTTTTATAAAAAAGGAGTTTTAAACGGACCTAAAAAATTATATTATGATAATGGAAAGTTACAGGAAGAATCTTTTTATAAAAACGGGAAAAAACAAGGAACAGTTAAATGGTATAATCAAAAAGGTATCTTGATGGCTGAATATAACTATAAAAATGACATTTTTGATGGAACCAATAAAACATATTTTGATAATGGCAAAATCCAGTGCGAAGAGCATTATATAAACAATCAACATCAGGGAGAATATAAAGAATATTATGATAATGGTAATATAAAAGTTGAAGGTTCGTATTTAAAAGCTCAAAAAGATGGTGATTGGAAAGAATATTCAGAACAAGGAGAACTAATAAATACCACAAAATATAAAAAAGGCGTAAAAAAGTAGTTTTCTATTCAGATTAGTGCTTGTCTATAAAGTCCGCATTTTTTTGTTTCAATTGTAAATAAAACCATTAAAATGGTTACAATTTTTTTGTAAATTCTTGTAACCCACGACTTAAGTCGTGGGCTAGTGAAATCAAATAATA
>CAZZDX010000190.1:0-6499 GCA_964653185.1 uncultured Bacteroidales bacterium | reverse complement strand
TATACAAGTTATTAACAATCAATTGTTTATAACTTTACGAACAGACACTAATTAAGGGTTATGGGTCAGGAAATCTGAAATTAGTATCAAATTAAAAACCCTTGAAGTCAGTTATTCTGAATATACAAATTTTTGGATTAAAAAGCTATCCCTATATTAAACCCAAGAGTAAATTTAAAATTTGAACTATAAATACCAAGTTCGTCAATATTTATTGATGAGTAATTTGTTTTTGTTTTATGGTCATCCCATGTATTATTTTTATAACCAAGTCCTGTAAATACGTCAAGGACAATAAAATCATTAAATATCTTCTGATACCCTAAAAGAATATTAATATTAAAGTGTGTTATTTGCAAATAATCAAAATTGATTTGTGCTTGTCTGTCTGAAATTTTTGCTGATGAATAAGAAATGTATGGAGCAAGATACCAACGTTTATAAGTATAATCTGCTGCGGATAAATAAAATTTATATGCACATTGAAATCTGTATCCGCGAATAATTATTTTTTGAATACCTTGTTTTTGAAGCGAATCTTCAAATAATAATAACAATAAACTCTTGCCTAAATATGAACCGCCAATCTGAATTGATTGCTTTTTCCCGGTATGTAATTCCGTAATTAAACGATATTCAGAAGAAAAAGGTATAGGTCCCCAAAAAGCAGGCAATAAATTTGTTTTTATTATGTCTTTAAAAAAAGTATGTTTAGGAAAGTCAAATTTTTCTATAGTATCAACAGAAACAGGATATTTGTTTTGAGCAAAACAATGCGATGGTTTACTGAAAACTATTGTTAAAACAAGTAAAACTATAATTTTATTATATATATTCAATTTATCTTATAAGTGTAATATTGCCTTTATTTTTATAATCTTGTTCATTAATACATGTAACTTCAAGGTAATAATCAAAGACTCCTGAATCACATTTCTTTCCTTTATAAGTTCCATCCCATCCTTTATTAATATCACTGGTTTCAAACACCATTTCTCCCCAGCGATTATAAATTGCAAAATAAATATCTGTAGCAACACTGCTTCTTACATATAAAACATCATTTTTCCCGTCACCATTAGGAGTAAAAGCATTAGGAACATAAATATATGGCTCATCACAAACCATATCAATCACTACAATCTTTACAGAATCTAAATAAGTGCAACCATACTGGTCTGTTATTGTTACATAGTATGTAGTGGTCTTGCTTGGACTTGCAATCGGTTCGGGAATTGTTGTGCTGTTTAATCCTTCGGAAGGCCACCATGAATAACTATAATCAGTAAAAGGTAAAGCATGAATATTTGTACTTTGTCCGTTATATATAGTATCATCATCAGTAGTTGCAACTATATAAGGGAATGTTGTAGAATCAGTAACGGTAATAGTATCTATAATCTGACAAAGATTAGCATCAGTAACAGTAACATTATGTAATCCTTTACAAAGGTCAGTAGCAGGATTGTCGGTTTGTCCATCGTCCCACAGATAAGAATAAGGTGGTGTGCCTCCGGATAATGAAGCTGTTGCTACACCATTACATACTTCAACACAAGGCACATTGGTAGAAAATAAACTAGGTAACAAAGGTGATGGCTCTGTTAATAAAACACTTGTTTCTGTTGTGCAATTATGTATATCAGTAACTGTAACAGTATAAGTTCCCTGTGGTAATCCTGTTATATTCTCACTATTTTGACCATTACTCCATAAATATGAATAAGGCGATGTGCCTCCTGTAGCATCAGCAGTTAATTCACCATCAGAAAAACCATAACATGTTGGATTTTGTATGTTATCAGTAGTTACTAAGAGTTCTTCCGGTTCCGTTAATACAAAAAATACATTTTTAATACAACCATTTGATTCTGTAACAGTAACATTATATGTCCCGGCACCTAATCCTGTAATATTTACTTCTGTATGTCCATTACTCCATAAATAAAAATAAGGTTGGGCACCTGCACTTGCTATTGCAGTAGCATTTCCATCAGTATAGCCAAAACAACTTGGCGGTGTTGAATTAACAATAGCATTAAAATTGGAAGTATCTTTTATTTCAATAGAAATTTCTGACGGACAACCATTATTGTCAGTAACAGTAACAGTATATATGCCGGCATAAAGGCTATCTGCTGTTTGATTTGTTTGCCCGTCAATCCATAAATATGTATATCCGGGCGTTCCTCCTGTAGCATCAACTGTTGCTGAGCCATTATTTTCGCCATCACAAAGCACATGATTAGTATCTGTAATTGTTAAGATTATTGAATCCGGTTGTGTAATTGTTATCATTGATGTTATTTTACATTCATTAAAATCAGTAATTGTAACAATATAATTTCCTGCATATAAAGAATCTGCTGTGGCTTCTGTCTGTCCATCGCTCCATAAATATAAATAAGGCACATCTCCTCCTGATGGAGAAACTGTTGCTTGTCCATTGCTATAACCATAACAACTTACCATTGATGAATTAACATTTACAGAAAGAACTATAACATTAACATCTACACTATCTGTTGATTTGCAGCCATAAGAATCTGTTGCCGTAACATAATATGTTGTTGCTGAATTAGGGTTAACATAAGGACTATCAGTGGTATCGCCACTAATAATTGAACCAGCAGGACTCCAGTTATAACTCAATGGATTTGAAGGATTTTGATTTGTAACATTCAGAACTGCTGTATCGCCCAAACAAATTATTATATCACTACTTGCAGAAATATTTACTTCTGATATATTTACATTAATAGAATCAATTGCCTGACAATACTGGTCATTTACTTTTATATAAAAAGTATTTGAATCATATATATCCACTGATACTGTATTATCCGAGACAGAAGAATTAAGAGTATCATTAAAACTTAATGAAGAAGACCATATATAACTAAATACAGAATCTGAAGCAACAGCAGTAAGTAAAATATTATTGCCTTCACAAATTGTAGTGTCGTCTCCTGCAAACACACTTAAATAATGAATTTCTACTTTTTGAAAAATACTATCTGTGCAAACACCATTTGATACCAGTAAAAGATAATTTGTGGTGATATCAGGCGAAGCAAAAGGATTTGAAACAGATGGGCTACTGAGTCCTTCAGATGGCATCCATATATAAGTTACAGAAGTATCGCTATTTGGTGGTAAGCCAATTTGAATATTTTCTTCATAACAAACATCTTTTTGTGGCAATGTATATGTAGTATCAGCAAGGACCTGGACTTGTAATACAATAGTATCGGTAAAGTTACAACTTGTATTATCATTAACAATCAAAGTAACATCATAATTACCTGATTGTGTATAAACATGATCTGGATTTTCTTCTGTTGATGTTGGAGTGCCATCGCCAAAGTCCCATATATAATCGCCTGAGCCAACACTTGTATTATTAAAATTAATAGTGTCCGGGGCACAGATTACAGGTGGAATATCAAAATCAGCTAATACAAAGTCAAAATTTATATTAAGTTTAAATACAGCATTATTACAATTACTGGAATTATTAGTATTTGACCATACCCCGGGATTGGGATAAGTAGGTGTTTGTTGGCATCCTCCACAGCTGGCACACATTGACTCATAAATATTACCTTTTTTATCAAAACGACTTGTGCCTCCGTCCACATGGTCGTGTCCACTATATCCGCAAGCATCATAATGCACTTCTCCAAAAAAGGTAGCATAGTCTAGTATAGAAGCATCATCACTAAGTACTATAACATAAAAATCCTGTCCATCAGTTGTATCCTGAAAAGCATCAAAAGTAATATCCATACCTTTTGTTCCTTGGGTATTTGTCCAGGTATAAGAGTCATGATTTGCCCATTCTCTTCCCCATCCAGACAGATATATTCTGCTACAAATATCAACGGCAAATGCTGTAATTGAAATGTTTGGCTTGCCAATACCAGTCCCAAATACTGTTGACCATTTCAAAGAATCTAAACTTGGATAAAACTTTGTTATAAACTGCCCGCTATTAGGAGTATTATAAACTGCATTATAAATTAGTGTTGAGCCGGGAGCTTCTGTTTGTCCTGTAATATAAATATTATTATCTCTGTCAGTTCTGACAAAATATGCCTGGTCATAATCAGATGAGCCAAAATAAGTTGAAGATATTAGATTATTACCATTTTGGGATATATGTGCAACAAAAGCATCAGCAGTGCCTCCTGCAAAATTTTGTTGGTAAGTTCCTGATGTAACAGGAAAGTCAGAAGAATTTGTTCCTCCTGCAACATAAATATCATAATTATTGTCAACATCAATAGAATAAACAGCATCATCTTCACTGCCTCCGATATATGAACTCCATACTAATGTTGATAAATCATAGTCAAATTTAAAAACAACTCCTTCCTGTTTTCCTGAATATATGTTTTGAAACGATGAAGTTGTTGTAGGAAAGTCGTTTGAAAATGTACAAGTGCCAATATATACATTATTCAAATCATCAGTAATAATTTCTCCTCTTGCACCATCTCCATAATTATAATATAAAGAATCGTTTCCATGCATCATAAAAGGGACATATGAATCTCTAAAATTTAAGCCATCATTTGCCGTGCCTCCAATATAAGTTGAAGCTAATAATTGACTGCCATCAGGACTTATCTTGGAAATAATTATGTCAATACCATTGCTAAATAATATTACATTATCATAATATATTGAAGTGCCTCCATTAAAAGTTGTGTCATAAGCATTTGGAGTAACGGGAAAGCTATCAGAACCAGTAGTGCCTAATATTAATAGTTCATTGAATTCGTTAACTATTAAACTGTGAGGCATTTCACTACCGTTTCCTCCGAGATAAGTTGCAAAAAGACGATTTGTTCCGTCAGGAGTATATTTAATAATTCCAATATCCCAGCCATATTGATAGTATGTTGGTGAGTATGCTTCGCCTCCGCCAAAATCTACCTGAAATGCACCAATACTAACAGGATATCCTGTGCCATGAACAATACCTCCGGAATAAACATTATCATCATTATCAAAAGTTGCAGTAAAACCCCAGTTGTCAGCTGTTGACCCGGAATATGTTGAAAAAATAAGTGTCGGGTCAATAATTAATTGTTTGCTTTTATCATAACCGGAAGGAAAAGAAAACGTAACTTTATTATCTCTTAATTTATACTTACAAGCTACTTTAACTTGCTTTCCTTCATATTCCTGATATGCATAAGGGCTAAGCTCGTATGTCTCATTCACAGTTGTTTTTACAATTAATTTTCCTTGTTTATCAAGTTTTATATTACTAACACCATCATAATACAAAACAATATCTTTAACATTTGCACCGGGATTAATTATAAAATCATATCTTAAATAAAAATCCTTACTAAACATTTTCATATCAATATTTTTATATAAATTGTTATATTCAACAATTTTATATTTTCTGACATGAGAAGCCCATTTTAAAGAATCTTTTCCAATAAAATAATTACAATAATCAGGAGTGGGCTGTAAGCCATTGATTTTTACATCCTGATTAGAGTTTAAAAATTTAACTTTATATGCATGAAAATGAACAATTTTTGTAATATCATTCTCCTGATAATCATGATGAGCATGCGAATGTTTTATATCATCAACATTTACAAGATTATATGTAAAACAATTTTTCTCTAAAAATATGACTCCTGCATGTAAGTCCGTTTTATATAAAACATTTGGGTGCCATTGATTTTTATTTTCAATAAATTCCAAATTGCATGATGATTTTTCACTATCTTTATATGTGCAGGTCTGTGCATAAGATAAAGAAAAAAACAAATACAATAGGATTAAACATATAGAGACGGAATATTTTTTCATCTTTAAAAAAATTTTAAGATGTATATATAAACAACAAAATTATATGAATACAAAGATACAACTTTTTTTTGGAAAAACAAATTTATTTTTTTAAAAAAATTAATAAATTGTTTATTATCAATAAATAACAATGATTTTACAATTTTACTCATAGTGTAATATTTTTAACGACTACAATATTATTACTACTCTTTTTATTGTACTAAAAATAATTTTCCCAAAAAGGAAAATATTTACTCCGTTAAATAACTTCATATATAATGCGGAGTATCCTATATTCAAGATTTATTACTAAAATTACACTTTAGGGGACTTCTATTAATTCATTCGCATCAAGATTTTCAGAGTTTTTCATAGACGAGGAAGATTTTTAAAGCACTATCGGGATAATGCAAGAAAATCTGAAGAAGTATATGGGAAACTCTGAAAACCCAAAGGGAACAAATATAATAAACAATCTGACTTCGACAAAATATTTCTTAATAGCTATGGCTATTAAAAAATATTTATGTCTCGCATCTTATTCATTATATTTGTTTCTTGAAAGAAATGAATTAATAGAAGTCCCCTAAAATATTATTGTAATATTTTTTTAATTTTGCCCTTAATTAGTGTCTGTTCGTAATGTCGTCATTTTTAAAAAAGTACACAAAAATTT
>CAZZDX010000189.1:0-6504 GCA_964653185.1 uncultured Bacteroidales bacterium | reverse complement strand
CTGAAGGACGGGGCTAATGATAATAAAATATAATTTAATTTATGAACTTAGCGAATTGTAAATCCCGCATTTATCGGGAGCGATCTCACGAAGTAATAATTCAGGTTAATATACACTAATTATCTGACAGATAATTTTTGTTAAAAAAATTAAGATATTTATCAACATCTTTATCTTTATAAAAAGTAGAATAGTTATTAACAGATATAATAAAGTGCTGATAATTTTTTTTGTCCTTTTTAGAGAATATGGTCTTATCTTTTTTTATGGAATTAAAGTAATCCATTGCCTTTTCTTTGTCTTCAAAATTGCTGACTGTTATAATTTGTTGCTTGTCATTGAGAAACATACTATTTATCGTAAGTTTTTTTAATCTATAAAATTTTGTGTTGTAGTCAGATATTAATATTTTCTGTTCATTAACATCAATATTTGTAATATCAACAATTTGTATATAAAAATGAATATTATCTGCATTAAATTGATAGATACTTTTGGCTTTTATGCTATCAATTTTGCCATTTTCAGTAATATCTTTATTTTTATTTTCAATAGAGTTTAAAATATTTCGTGCTTTTATTTTTACTTTATTACTATCAGGATATTTTGATATAATTAAATTTAAAGCAAGTTTGAAAGTATCAATACTGTGTGTTTTTCCTATTGACAGAGCTTTAAGTAATTCAAATTTAGGCAACAAATTTTTATCTTTATACAAAGAGTCAGCTTTGTTACTGTTATCTATTACTGTTTGAAATTGATTGTTTAAATAAGCTAAGTAGGTTTCTTTGTAGAATATTTTTTTTTGATTTTTTTCAGCATATATTTGTTTATAATAGTTATCAGGGTCTTTGATAAGTTTAGCATAATCGCTGTCCGGAAATTTTGAGAATATCAAATTTTTGTAATAATTTGCTTTTGTTTGCTCTTGCAATTCATCATAATTTTTGTATAAATGATAATAAGTACTTAGCAGGAATTTATTTTCAGGAAATCTTTTTATAAGAGTTTCAAAATATTCTATGGATTTATATAGTTCTTCTAAATCTTCTTTATAGACAAGACCTACATTATAGAATGCTTCAATTATTTTGTTGGTTGATGCTTCTAATTGCTTGTCTGTTAAAGGTATTTGTTTAAGATATGTATTTCTGTCTTTTAGGTCATTTGAAGAAATTACTTTTGCACTATCAATTTGAGAACTGTCTGCAGGTATTTCATTCTCTTCACCAAAATCAGCAGAGATTATATTTTTATTTTGTATTCTCCAGCCATCTGCTAATTTTCTGTCTCTCCATTTTGTTTTAAATTCAGAAGCTCCAAGTTTTATTGCTGACGGATTATAGAAATACCATTTAGACCCTTGTATGTTATTGTTTTGCAATTGATTATTTTGGGCAAGATACATATTTTGTTGTCTGTTTATTTCTTCCTGTCGTTTTTCCTGTTCTTTTTTAATAATATCTTCAATAATTTTATCTATGACAGCATTTCGTTCTCTTATTGACATTTTTGCCAATATCTGCAAACTGTCTTCTAATTCTATTATTTTTAAATTTTGGACAAGTTTATTTAAAGAAATATTTTTTGATATAATAGAATTACGTTGAGGATAATCCTTTGGCAAAAATATTATTGTACTGTCATAATAAATTTGAGCAGGTTCATATTCACGTTTTGCAAAATAAATGTCTGCTAATTTCAGCAAAGAAGTAAATTTTTGATAATTATTAGATACACTTGAATTTGATGATAGTTTTAGATATTTTATTGTTGATGTTGTATCTTCTTCTTTTAAAGAAATTTTTGCCAAAGCATAATATATCTGGTCAAGATATTCTTTGTTTTTTTTATCTTTTAGCATTTTTTGCAACGTGCTTTTTATTTGTTTACTTGTTTTAGGTCTAAAATCATAGCACATCGCCATATTAATTTTAGAAGCAAAAGCCATTTCATAGACAGGGTTCATTTTAATAACTTTTTTATATTTTCTATATGCTTTTGATAAATCACCATTTTTTTGATATACCTGTGCGAGTATAAAAGTTAATCTGGTTCTTGTTTTTTTCTTTTTATTAATATCAATACCTGTTACCAGATATTCGATAGCAGGAGCATATTTTTCTTGCTGTATATAAAAATCAGCATAAGACAAAGGAAACTCCTTAATAACTTTATTGGAAATTTTTTCCTTTCTAAATTTATCTTTAATTTTAGTAATAGAAGTTTTTGATTGAGTATATTTTTCTATTTCATTTTCCAATTGGTCTAACAACTGTTCTGATTCATTAAATTTCCCTAATTGATTATATGTTTTAATCAGCCAAATCATTGCATCATATCTAATAGGATTTTTTTTGTATTGTTTTAACACAAAATCAAATGTTTGTGCTGCAAGTTTATACTCTTGTTTGTAAAAGTAAGCTTTACCAACCAGGAGCCAGCTGTCATCAATCCAGTTACAATGTTCTTCTCCTTTAATATCCATAGAATGTTTTTTAATGACAATAGAGGCCTTTTCTATTGCTCTGTCCATTTTAGGAGCAATGGTTGCTGCATCTTCTTTGCTGCCATATTTATAAATGGAAAGCACTTTTGTATAATCGTCTTTATGAAGT
The DNA here is from genome assembly GCA_964653185.1 of uncultured Bacteroidales bacterium. Lineage (GTDB taxonomy): Bacteria > Bacteroidota > Bacteroidia > Bacteroidales > CAZZDX01 > CAZZDX01. The sequence continues at coordinate 3,886 of CAZZDX010000189.1, read as the reverse complement.
TTTAAAAGTTCTGCAACACCTTGTTTTAAACTTTCTTTACCATTAAAATATCCATTATATTTTGAAGACATATTATGATAAAATCTTCTTGTCCAGGTATTTTTTGTGGTAGAACAAGATAAAACTGTTAATAAGGCGATAAATACAGTTATAAGATAAAAATATTTATACTTAAACTTTGACATTCTGTATCCAATTTTTTTTAATAGGAATTAAATATATGAATAAAATTTTGAAAAACAGTAAATTTTTTTAATGATATGTTTTTTTACTAAATTTTATAATAATAACTTTTATTTTGCAAAAATATTTTATTTTTTCTTTAATTATATTATATTTATTGTCTTTTCTATTTTTTTATTCCCTTATAATGTTATTTTTATTTACCTTTTTATTGATTCTGTGTATAATATTTATATCTATTCAGATACAAAAAAATTATGACCGCTTAAGTTTTGGGATTTAGGTTTTGCCTTTTTGCCTTTATGCCTTTATGCCTTTGTGTCTTTGTGCCTTTTATCTTTTATCTTTTATCTTGTTAAAATAGTAAATATTTTTGATAAGATAAACAGTTACTAATATTTTTATGTAAATTTGTCCGCCTAAAGTAGATAAAATTTTAAAAAATGTCTGTTGATAAAAAAAATAAATTTTTCCGTAATTTTAAAAACAAATATAAGTTTGTGATAATGCAGGACGATACTTTTGAAGAAAAGTTATCTTTTAGATTATCACGAATGAATGTGTTTGTAATTGCCGGAATATCAGTTATTATTTTAATAATTGCAACTATCTTTATAATAGCTTTTACACCTCTTCGCGAGTATATTCCAGGATATGCCAATCTAGAAATGGACAAAAAAGTACGAGAGTTAGCATTAACAACAGATTCTTTGCTTGATGATATTAGACAAAAAAAATTGTATATTAATAATATAAAAAATATTATTGAAGGTAAAGAGATTATTGACTCTGTCCAACAAGATGTTAAAATTAATAAAAATTATGATACAATATCATTGTCTAAATCAAAAGAAGATTCTCTTTTAAGAATAGAGGTTGAAAATATAGACCAGTATAATCAGTACAATTTATCTGCTAATGAAGAATCTGGCTCTTCTATTTATTCTGTAAGGAATTTTTTATTTTTTACTCCGTTAAAAGGTATTATCACTAATAATTTCAATCCAAAAGATAAACATTACGGCGTTGATGTTGTTGCAAGTAAAAATTCAGCTATAAAAGCCACGTTAGATGGTGTGGTAATTTTTTCTGTATGGACATTAAAGACAGGTTATTCAATTGCCATACAACATCAGAATAATATTATTTCAGTATATAAGCATAATTCCGCATTATTAAAAGAAGAAGGAGATTTTGTTAAAGCCGGTGAAGTTATTGCTATACTTGGTGGTTCTGGCGAACTGTCAACAGGTTCTCATCTTCATTTTGAACTATGGTATAATGGAATGCCTATTAATCCTGTAGATTATATAACTTTTTAGTTAACCCCGTTGAAAACAGCTTTAAGAAATCAAAAATTCGTAAATATATGTATATCAGTAAAATTAACCTTATCAATTTTCGCAAATCTAATTTCTACGGGGTTAAATAATCCTATTCAATTATCAGTTTTTCAATATCTGAATATTTATCAGTTATTATTTTTAAAAAATAAATTCCTTTTGAAAAATTTGATACATTGATTGAAACATTATCTTTTCTGTTTATCTGCTCTTGATAGATTACAGCTCCTTTTATATCAGTAATTATTATATATACACTTTTTTTATTAAGATTTAAAATATTTACCATATCAACAGCCGGATTAGGATAAATCTTAATGTTTGACTCGCATATTATATCATTAATATTAGAAGTTGGTATTAATTTATGTTTATTAAAAAAATTCCAAATTTCTATTGTATAACTAACATCATTAGCAGGACAGGATAGCCATTCATGCCCACCACCATTTACTTTATAAAATTCAACTTCTGTACTGTCATCACCATTTTGATAAACATAGTGGTCAATTGTATATCCATCAGCAGCAATATCAGGGAGATCAGTATATACAGGAGTTGTATCACAATTATTATTAGTAACCCAAAAGTTTACAAGATCTTCAGGGTCATTTCCATATTGATTTGCTGTGTATGAAACTGTTTGGTCTGCTGTGCCATGAAAATGACAAACAGAGATAGCTCTTCCCGGATTACATGTAAGAGCTGTCCCAATAGTTCCTGATACAGAAGCAATTGCAGCAATTCTGTTATTTAGTTCGCAGGCTAACCTGTTAGACATAAAGCCACCCATAGAAAATCCTGTTGCATATACCCTTGTCTGATCAATATTATAGCTTGCTGATACAGTATCAATAAGAGCATTAATAAAGCCGGCATCATCAACATCACCATTAAGAACATAACCCATATAACTGGCTCCGGAGTTCCATGCTGTTCCAGAAGGACTACTTATAGCTTGCGGAGTAACAACAATAAAATTTGCTGTGTCAGCAACATAGTTCATACCAATTCCTGTAAAATTAGTCATATTATCTCCTAAGCCATGCAAACATATAACCAAAGGAACCGCAGATAAGCTGTCGTATATAGATGGAACATATTCTATATACTCTCTGTTTAGTCCATCATACATAAAATTTTTTGTTACTTTTTGACAAAATCCAATACTAGCAATAGAGAAAATTGTTATTAAAAGACATAATTTTTTCATAATTATTTTATGGTTATATGTTAAAAATAGTGGGTGATTTTTTTGTTTTATATATTTTTTATTTCATTATGATTTTTTTACCACAGAGTTTCTCAGAGTTTACCACAGAGTAACCCAGAGTTTTTTTATACTCTGTGAAACTCTGTGGTAAACTCGGTGTAACTCGGTGGTTATATCTCACATTATTAATCTTTTTATTCCGAACTTTTTTTGGAAAATTTGTAAAATTATTCACCCACTCAAAATTAAGAAAGAACCTTTTATCTTTACCTACCTAAATCAACATAGACCCTATTTTATTTTATACAATGTTAGATTTATGTAAAATGTTATTCTTTTATTATTTTTCTCGTTTTTATAATATATCCATTTTCATCTTTTATCTGTAAAAAATAAATGCCTTTAGACAGGTCTGATATATTAATGATTGATTGCCCTTTGCATATTTCAAGTTCTTTTAAAATATTACCTAATAAATTATACATTATTAACTTAAAATGAGAGTCAGATTTAATGTAGATGGCATCTTTTACTGGATTTGGAGAAATTTTAATACTACATTCATTTTTAGCAGAATTAATATTAGCAGCTGTATCACAGGTATGTTCGGCTGGTCCGTAAGGTTCTATCACAGAAACCAAATAATTACCATCTGCGATAGGCCAAATATCCTGCTCTACTATATTTTTATTAGGAGCAATTAAAATAACAGTTGGGAAAGCACCTATTTGATAACTACTGACAACTGAATTACTGCCTCCTTCTATCCCACTGGCAGATGGATATGTTGCACCATAATTATTTTCAAAAACAATTACTTCTGCATCTGTGTCGTCATAATCAATTCCCAAAAAAATTATATCTCCGGTATTACAACCAAAATATTCATAAGCATAACTAACTTTTGGAGCTGTTGCCTGACAAGAAGGACAAGTTGTATAAAAAAAATCAATACATACATAATATCCTGAATTCAAATATGAAAATAAGCTATGCTGCTCACCATCTGTATCTGTAACATTAAAGTCAACCGCCTGTGTTAATGGTGTCTGAGCTTGTAAAGAAATAATTAAAAAAAATAAAACCGTTAAAATCGTAAGTTTTTTCATAATTTAAATTTTTTTATTTTTATTTAATATATTATAAC
>CAZZDX010000188.1:0-6508 GCA_964653185.1 uncultured Bacteroidales bacterium | reverse complement strand
TGATATTAATAGTGGATTTGAAAAATTATTAGGTCATCCTCTTATTTATATAGAGACCTATCTTGCATCAGAAGGATTTGTTGCTTTTCAAAGCAGACCAAATACTCATTCTATGCAAATGGTATTGAATAATGGACTATTCTATGAATTTATACCTTTTAATAAAAATAATTTTGATTCTGATGGTGAGATGTTAAAAAATCCTGAAACATTAACAATTAATCAAGTAAAGGAGAATGAAGAATATGCTCTCTTACTCTCAAATTGTTCAGGCGCATGGAGATATTTAATAGGTGATACAATCAAATTTACATCAGTAGAATATAAAGAAATACAAATTACAGGAAGAACAAAACATTTTATAAGTCTTTGCGGAGAGCATCTGTCAGAAGAAAATATGAATAAAGCTATAAAGATGCTTGAAGATAATCTTAATATAGAAATAAGAGAATATACTGTTACTGGCATAAAATATGGTTCTATGTTTGCTCATAAATGGTATATAGGAACAGATAATAAAATAGATCCGGAAATTGTTAAAACCAAAATTGATAATTATTTAAAAATAATTAATGATGATTACCGTGTTGAAAGAATTAGTGCTATAAAAGATATTTTTGTTGAAATACTGCCAACAAAAGTATTTTATGACTGGATGAGAGAGAATAAAAAAGAAGGAGGACAACATAAATTCCCACGAGTTATAAGAAATGAAAAATTTCTTCAATGGGAAAAATATTTAAAAGAATATAAAACAGAATAATAAATAAAAAATGATAAGTATTTTTTTTGAAGGCGTTTTATTAGGATTAGTTATTGCAATTACATTAGGACCTGCTTTTTTTACTATAATACAAACAAGTATTGATAAAGGATTTAAATATGGAGTTATTATTGCTATTGGAATTTCTCTAAGTGATATAACAATTATAATATTATGTTATTTGGGAATTTATCAATTTATTGATGGCTTTGATCATAAATATAAATTATATGCAGGAATTATAGCAAGTATAATATTAATAGGTTTTGGAATATATACATATCTAAAAAAACCGGATATTATAAAAAGAAGAAGTCCAAAAATTTTTGACAAAAAAAATTCTAAACCATATAAAAAATATACATACTTATTAAAAGGATACTTCTTAAATATAGCAAATCCTTTTATTATAATATTTTGGTTAGCATCTATGAGTTGGGTAAGTGCTCAGGCAGAGCAAGGCAAATTACTAAATTATATATTCATTTTCTTTGCAGGCACATTGATAACTGTTTTAGGAACAGATTTGCTAAAAAGCTTTATAGCTAACAAAATAAAAATGCATCTAAAACCTAGAAAATTATTATGGATTAACAGAATTGTAGGAATTCTGTTAGTTATTTTTGGAATAGGGCTAATATTAAAAATTTTGCTTAAAGTTTAGTAATTTTCTATATCCTTTTATTTGGTTCTTCGGTAAAATGTGTGGAAAAAATGTTATAAGGAAATAAGTATATAAAGGATATAAAAAAAATGAGTTATCCAATTTATATCCTTATACCTTATACCTTATATCCTTATATACATATACACCTAACATATTTCTTTATCCATAAAAAATACCGAAGAGCCTTTTATTTTGAATAAAAATTTATCCTTTTTTGTATTGCAGATTTACATACAGGACAGAAATTGTTATAAGAAACTGATTTCATTGTACAATTAACAGATGGCCTGTAAATTCCTTTTTCTGCATATCCTGCTCCTTCAAATACACCTGTTTTATTTTTATATTTATCAACATCAGGCGTTGGCACAGGCGTATCTTTGTCAACCATATCTTTCCATTTAGAGCCAAAATCTATTAGTGTTGTAATATTAGGTTCCCATGGCTCTATATTAAGCGGATAAAAATTTTGAAGCGAAACATCTGATGTATAATATTCGTCAGCTAAACCAGCAAATGCATGCCCAAACTCATGTATTAATAAAAAATTTGAATCTTTGTTATTGCTTGAAGCTAATGAATAAAAATTGTAAATACCACAACCGCCATATTTTTTTGTGTTTACCAAAACAAAAATTTGGTCATAAGGAGCATTAGCTGCAAGATTATGCAATATCTTATTATCTCTTGTCGTCAGATAACGTTCAGAATCAAATGTATAAAAGTTAGTATTAACAATTGTATTTTTCCAAATATTCTCACCCGGCAAATCAGTTCCTGATTCTTCAGATATAGCTTTAACGCCCCAGATATTAATTTTATCTTTATTATTTATAAACGGGTCTGTATCTAAAAGATATTTTGCAAAACGACTACAGTCATTTTTAAACAGTTTCATCTCTTCTTTGGTATAACCATCAGGAATTATAACTATGTCAAGTTTAACAAAAGGATTTCCCGAATAATGAACTTTAAAAACATCACACTTATTTCTTTTTTCTTTTGAAATAAAATAATTACTTGGGCTGACTATATACTCAAACTTTTTGTTCCATAAATTATTTTTATCTCTGGAATAAAATTTTACTATAACGGTATTTTTAGGATATGGAAAAATAATAGTTTCAGAAAAAGTTTTCCATGTATTTTTTGCTTGCTCTGTTGTTTGCCATTCACCAAATAATGTGCTATAACCACGAGAATAAATCAAAATGTTTGATAAAGAATCATAAACTTCAAATTTATATTTACCATAATTAAACTTATCAATCAGGTTTATCTTTGAACCGCCATATATGGGTTCTTCTATTAACTCATCTATTGAATAAATCTCATTTTCTTTATTACCTGAATGATAATAATCAATTCGTAAGGTCTTTTCTAAAAAATAATTGTCAAAAATTATTTGTCCTAATATTGCAGAAAATGGAAAAAATGAAAAAAGAATAAAAAATATAACTTTCATAAATTTTGTATTTTTTTAATAAAAAATAATTACAAATATATCTAATAATATCAATATATAAACAATAGAATAATTTAATTTATATGAGCTAATATTAAAAAAATGTAATAATACATATTAAACCATAAAAAAAAAATATTTTTTTTTGGGCATAATAATAATAAAAAAAATACTTTTGTAAGGTTATGAATTTTATAAAAAATAATGACATACTTTCCGCTTTAAGCAAAAACATATATCTAAATATAAAAAATAGAGATATATATTCAATACTTCATTATTCTTATCTGTAAATTATTTTATCCGCCTAATGCGGATTAGAATTATATTTTCTTTCAATAAATTTTTATTTTGACTTAATAATAAGATATTTGATTAGAATATGCTAAATTTCAGAGAAATAGTAGATGCTAAAGCAAACAGTAAGTTTGTTTTACAAGGCAATCAGGCCTTTGCTCTTGGTGTTATCCATGCTGGTTATCATAATGCTGATGGTTATCCCGGCACACCAAGTACAGAAGTTATAGACAAATCATTAGCAAAAGTTCAGGACAGAATTAATGTTGGCTGGGATGTAAACGAAGCCGTTGCTGTTGAGCTTGCATTAGGTCATGCAATTGCAGGATTTGATTCATTAGTTACAATGAAAACGCCCGGAGTTTTTCAAGCCGGTGATGCAATAACAACTTCTGCTTTTTATAATGCTCCTGCTGGTGCTTTAGTGCTTTTTGTCGCTTCCGATTATATACCGTCAAGCACACAACACGTAATTGACATGAGACATTTTTTTGCTGCTGCAAGAATTCCTGTGTTAGAACCACGCAATCATCAGGAAATGTATGAAATGCCTTGGTCTGCTGCTGATATAAGTAAGAATTTTAATACTGTTGTCGTTGTTTATGCTTCAGGAATACTGTGTCATTCCGAAGGTCTGATTGTAACAAAAAAATCAAGAACTGTTACTCCAAAAGATTTACCAAAAAATTTAAAGGCATGGATGGGGATGCCTAATATAGCACGAAATAACTATAACATAGCTACAACAATTAGAATACCAAACATTCAAAAATGGACTGAACAATCAAACCTTGTTAATGAAACAACAGGTAATGAAAACTGGGGAATAATAGTAACAGGAGAAAGTGATATTATTGTTAAAGAAGCCCTAAATATAATTAATATAAATCCTTCTATACTTTCTATTGCAACTGTCTATCCTTTACCAGATAAGAAAATTAAGGACTTTGCCAACAAAATAAAAGAAAAAATATTTGTAATTGAAGATGGAGATAAATTTATACAGGATAAAATTAAACTGTTAGGTATTAATGTTATTGGGAAAGAAGAATATAGCACAGTTACAAACTGGACACCAAAATCAGTAATTGAATTTTTGTCAAAACATATAAACATAGATTATAAAATACAGGAAACAGTGCTAAGTATAAAAGCACCAAACAGAGCACCGGGAATTTGTCCGGGATGTCCATACAGAGCTTTTTCTATAACTGTTGCCAAATTAAGAAAAAAACATAAGATATATTCCGGATTTGGTGATATAGGATGTTCTACTTTAATAGCATTCTTAAACGCTATTGATACTTGCTTATGTATGGGAGCATCAGATTCTATGAGACAAGGATTTGTCCTTTCAAGACCTGAAAAAGCTAATGAAGTTATCAGTGTTATAGGTGATTCGTGTGAATGTCATACAGGATTGGCAGCTACAAGAAATGCTGTATTTAGAAATGTTTCCGGAGTAAAAGTTGTCCTTGATAATAGGATTACTGCTATGACCGGAGGACAACCTTCGCCTGCCTCAGAATATAATCTGGCAGGAATAGAAAATAAATTTAATTTAGAAAAAGCAGAACAAGCTGAGTCGGCAAAAGTAGTTACAGTAAATGCCTATAACCTAAAAGATATTGAAAAAAAACTTAAACATGCTCTTGATTTAGCTGAAAAAGGAGAATTTACAGTTTTAATTGTTCAAGGACCTTGTATTCATCAGGTAGAATATAAGAAAAAAATTAGAAAATTAAGGATTAACTATGACAAATGCAGGCAATGTGGATTATGTAATATTTGTCCCGGCATTGAACTTGATAAAGATAAAAGACCTCATTTTACAAATTTATGTGCTAACTGTGGAGGTAATACTCCTGTATGTATGCAAATGTGCCCTTTTGGGGCTTTTGAATTTATAGAAAAAGAAAAAATTAAATCAAAAAACAAAATTCATGAATTACAAAAAATAGAAATTACAAAAGATATTAAAATTGATAAAAAACTACTTCCAAAATCCATACGAGTTGCTATCAGAGGTGTTGGGGGACAAGGAAATTTGTTTTTCGGAAAAGTTCTTTCCGAGGTAGCAATAAACACTCCATATTTAAACACACATATTATAAAAGGTGATACGCATGGAATGGCTCAACTTGGTGGCTCTGTAATATCTACTTTTGGCTGCGGTGATGTATTTTCTCCTGATTTTGCTCCTAAGTCCGTTGATGTGCTGATTGCTATGGAAATGAGCGAAGTATTAAGACCAGGATTTTTAGAACTGTTAAAAAATAAAGGAACTATATTGTTAAACAAATTTAGAGTATCACCTCCAAATACAAAAAATGAAGATTATCCTGATATAAAAAAAATAAGAGAAACTCTTAAAGAATATAATGTTATTGAAATAGATGCTAACAAAATATGTAATGATTTTGGCGACGAAACAGGAAAATCAGCTAATGTTGTTGCCCTTGGCATATTATCTGATATTCCACCTTTTAATTATATTCCGGAACAAATATGGTTATCTGCACTAATGTCTTTATCTAAAAATGATGTAATTAAAGCTATTAACCAAACAGCATTTAAAAAAGGGAAAAATAATTTCAATGCAATCGGAACAAAAATAAATTAAATTAAATATTATTTTTTTAAATAATGTAAATAACTATATATCAACTAATTATAAAAATATAAACAGATGAAAAAAAATACACCTATTGACTATGAAATAGTATCAGAAATTATTAAAAAAAGCGGCTTTAAAAAAGTTGGAGCTGCTTCTATAAGAGAAATTAAACATTTGATTGATATTATAGAAGAAAAAACAGGAAAAAAGTTTATCCGTATGGAAATGGGTATTCCCGGACTTCCGCCTCCACAAATAGCTATTGATGCTGAAAAATCAGCTATGGATAAAGGCATTGCCAGCTTATATCCTGATATTGAGGGAATTCCTGAATTGAAAAAAGAAATTTCAAAATTTGTTAAAAATTTTATTGATATTGATATTCCTCCAAAAAATTGTGTGCCAACAGTAGGTTCTATAAATGGAAATTATGCAACTTTTATGATTGTTGGAAGGATAGATAAAAAAAAGGACTCTGTGCTTATGATCAACCCGGGCTTTCCTGTGCATAAGCAACAAATCAAAATGATAGGACTTAAAGAAGAAAGTTTTGATGTATATAATTTTAGAGGAAATAAACTGAGAGACAAACTAGAATCTTTTCTGAAAAAAGGTAATATATCTCTGATTTTATATTCAAACCCAAATAATCCTACATGGATTTGTTTTACAGAAAAAGAGTTGAAGATAATAGGAGAA
>CAZZDX010000187.1:0-6556 GCA_964653185.1 uncultured Bacteroidales bacterium | reverse complement strand
CTGACGAAGAAATAAGAAAAATGTCAGATAAATGGGCTACAATAGGCAAAACACCTGACAGAGAACGAAATATCATTACTTCTTTGGAACTGGACTCTGAAATTATGGAGAAAATAAACCAACGGCTTATTGATAAATATAACAAAATGAAACAGGAAGAAGTAAGATATGAAGAATTTCTGTGTGATGACGCTGAATATCTGCTTGTTGCTTATGGAACCAGTTCCCGTATATGTCAAAAATCTATACAAATTGCAAGAAAAGAAGGAATTAAATTAGGGCTGCTTCGTCCTATCACTCTTTTCCCTTTTCCTGTTAAACCTTTAGAAAGATTAGCAAATCAGGTAAAAGGTATGCTCTCAGTAGAAATGAGCGCAGGACAAATGGTAGAAGATGTAAAACTTGCTGTCAATGGAAAAGTAAAAGTTGAACACTTCGGTCGTATGGGCGGTATAATACCATCACCATCTGAGGTCGTTGAAGCTTTAAAACAAAAAATAATAGGAGGTAAATAAAATGGAAAACATTCAAAAAATAGAAAATATTGTCTGTCAAAAAAGTAAAGTCCTTACAGACAATACAATGCACTATTGCCCCGGCTGTAGCCATAGCGTAGTACATAAATTAATTGCTGAAATTATAGAAGAAATGGGGATACAGGAAAAAACAATAGGCGTAGCTCCTGTTGGATGCGCTGTGTTTGCTTATAACTATATTGATATTGACTGGCAGGAAGCTGCCCACGGAAGAGCTCCTGCACTTGCAACAGCAATAAAAAGATTAATGCCTGATAAATTTGTATTTACTTATCAGGGTGATGGCGACTTGGCTTCTATCGGTGCTGCCGAAACATTACATGCCTGTAACAGAGGTGAAAATATTGTCATAGTATTTATTAATAATGGTATGTATGGTATGACAGGAGGACAAATGGCTCCTACTACACTGGTAGGCATGAAAACATCTACATCGCCTTATGGCAGAGATATAGATTTGAATGGTTATCCTCTTAAAATGACCGATATAGTAGCACAGTTACCAGGAACCGCTTATGTTACAAGACAATCTGTTCATAAAGCATCAAATATACGTAAATGCAAAAAAGCAATAAAAAAAGCTTTTGAAATACAAAAGAGAAAAGTAGGTACTTCTTTCATTGAAGTGGTCTCTACTTGTAGTTCTGGATGGAAAATGTCTCCTGTTGAAGCTAACAAATGGATGGAGAAACATATGATGCAGTTTTATCCTTTGGGAGACCTTAAAGATTCTGAAAGAGATAACCCTGATGATTATAAAAAATATATGGAAGATTAATAAATATTTTTAAGTTATTAATTTTCTATTTAAATAATTCAGATAAAAATTTTAAAATTAAAATATTATGACAGAAGAAATTATAATTGCCGGATTTGGTGGACAAGGTGTGCTCTCAATGGGTAAAATACTTGCTTATTCCGGTGTAATGGAAGATAAAGAAGTTACATGGTTTCCTTCTTATGGACCAGAGATGCGCGGAGGAACAGCTAATGTTACTGTTATTGTAAGTGACGAAAGAATTAGTTCTCCTATATTAGGAGAATATGATACTGGTATCATCCTAAACCAACAATCTCTAGATAAATTTGAATCTAAAATAAAACCAGGCGGTCTGTTATTATATGAACCTAATGGTATAAGCAAACTACCAACAAGAAAAGATATTAATATTTATAAAGTTGAAGCCGTAGAACAGGCAGCTAAATTAGGAAATCTGAAAACTTTTAATATGATAGTATTAGGTGCATACTTAAAAATAAAACCTATTATTAAACTTGAAAATGTTGAAAAGGGCTTGGAAAAATCTCTTCCTGAAAGACATCATAAATTAATTCCTATCAACTTACAAGCTATCAAAGAAGGAATGGAAATTGCAGAAGAAATACAAAAAGTATAACCTTAAAACAATTTCTACAGTTCATTCTGTTAATTATCGCCTGTAAAATTTATATCTTTACTAAATTATTCATAAGATTTTTTGTGTGTTTAAATTTTGTAACACTATTACGTTGTGTGTAATTAAATAAAAATAAATATATTTGTAGAAAAAAAGTATATAAATGTTTATAAAAGTTTTGGAAAATTTTAGATTTAACAAAATTAGAATTAGATGTAAAATATGAGTTTAATGCGGATAATAAAAGGTTATATGATAAAAAAATAATATTAGCTGAAAAAATAAAATAAAATCCTATAACACAAAATGATACAATTATTAATTTGAATGAAATACGTAATTTTTATAAGCAAGATTGCGAAGACATGAAAAACAGATTTAAAGAAGAGAATTTTGAAAAATTTGTTAAATTTCTTGAAATAGATTTTTATGACTAATTAAAAGGTAATTTAAAATATTTTGAAAAATAGATGCATTACCCGCCACAATCAAACATCAAATACTGGAATTTGGTATCACAGAGCAAGAAAATTTAATTTTTATTTACGAGGTTTTAAGTATTTATTTATAATGAAAAAAAGTACGAAAATATAGCAAAATCATTGTCTGATATTTTACAGTATAAACTATAAATGACCGTTTAAAATATATGATTTTATCAGTAAAAAATATATCAAAAAAATTTGGCTTTATACAGGCAGTAAATAATCTTTCTTTTAATGTAGAGAAAGGAAGCATCTTTGGTATTTTAGGACCAAATGGCAGTGGCAAGACCACAACATTAGGAGTTATTCTAAATGCTATAAATCAAGATAAAGGAACATATTTGTGGTTTGATAAACAAGCTTCAAAAGAAAATCTTAAAAAAATAGGAGTAATATTAGAAAAGCCATTATTTTATCCTTATTTATCAGGAACACAAAATTTAAAAATTATTGCTGACATAAAAGAAATATCTTATGATAATATAGAAAATGTATTAAAGATGGTTGGTCTTTATGACAGGAAAGATTGTAAATTCAAAACCTATTCTTTAGGAATGAAACAACGACTCGCTATTGCATCAGCCCTTTTATGTAATCCTGAAGTGCTGATATTGGATGAACCAACTAATGGTCTTGACCCACAAGGTATTGCAGATGTTAGAAATCTTATTCAATATACCAGCTCAAAAGGAACTACGATAATATTAGCAAGTCATCTGTTGGATGAAGTTCAAAAAGTATGTACACATGTTGCTATACTTAAAAAAGGCAAACTATTATTCTCAGGAAAGGTAGATGAGATGCTTAAGTCAGAAAAAATTATTGAAATAAGCGCTGAAGATTTAGAAGCACTTTATAAAATAATGAAAAATCATCCAAAAGTTAAATCTGTAAACAAAGAAAACAATCTGTTAACTGTTACTCTATCAGAAGATATTAACATGGCTGATTTGAATAATTATCTTTTAAACAAAGGCATAACTCTATCACATTTGTCAATAAAAAAGAAAAACTTAGAGAAACAATTTTTGGAAATACTTGTCTGATACAGTCGGCAATCAACAATCAACAATCAACAGTCAACAGTCGGCATATAAATATGTAATAGTAAATTGTTAATAAATTAAATACCTGAACAGTTACGATAAAACTACTTAAAATAGAACTTAAAAAAGTATTTACTAAAAATACTTTCTGGATATTGATTGGACTCTATATCTTACTGTTTATATCAGTTACTTATATATTACAAACTTTTACAAGCAATTCTACTTACAATGGAACAAAACTCAATATAAATCTATCAAAAGTATTATATGAATTTCCGGATATCTGGCATAATCTTACATATATTGCAAGCTTCTTTAAGATAATACTGGCAATTATTATAATAATTTTTATTACAAACGAATTTACATATAATACAATACGACAAAATATTATTAATGGATTAAGCAGATTTGATTTTCTTTTATCTAAGCTATGGTCAGTGCTTTTATTAAGTGTTTTTTCTACCGGTTTTGTTTTTATTTTAGGTTTAATATTAGGATTATTAAACTCATCTGATACATCAATAAATATAATTTTTAGTAAAACAGAATTTATATTAGCTCATTTTATTCAAGTATTTGCATATTTAACTTTTGCTGTTTTCATCAGTATTTTACTAAAAAAAGCAGGACTGTCTATTGCTTTATTTTTACTCTATTGGTTCCCTGTTGAGCCAATAATATCTTTTATCTTACCGCATAAAGTTGCTGTATATTTGCCTTTGAAATCAATGAATAATCTCATACAATTTCCTTTCAAACAATATGTTAACTTACCTGTTCAGCAATCTATAGCTTGCACCGACATAATTATTACTATAATTTATGCTGCAATATTTATATGTCTCACATATTTAATATTAAAAAAAAGAGATTTGTAATTATTTTTTACAAAAAAATATTGTCTGTATAAAAGTTTTTTTATGTAAATTTGCAAATAAATTGTTTCAAAATGAATATTCAAGCAGAGAAATTAAAAATAATAGAGTGGATTACCAAAGTTCAAGATGTTTCTATTATTGAAAAAATAATAAGTATTAAAAAAAATCTTTCAAAAGAATATGATTGGTGGGATAATATTTCTGAGGCAGAACGTCTTTCAATAGAACAAGGAGAAAAAAATATTTCAGAAGGGAAAGTGCATAATCAATCTGAAGCTAAAAAAATTTATGGGAAATATTTATAAGCTTCTATGGACAGAAAATGCTTTGCAAGAATTAAAAAGTATTATTGCATATCTTGAAAACAATTGGACAAAGAAAGAAATAAGGAAATTTTCAAAAAGAATTAATAAACTTTTAAATTTAATTCAAATCAACCCTGAATTATTTCCAAAAACTAATATAAAGAAAAATATAAGAAAATCAATCCTTTCAAAACAAAATACAATTTATTATAAATTTGAAGATGGAATAATTTATATTCTTTCAGTTTTTGACAATAGACAGGACCCTGATAAGTTAAAAATATAATACAATGACAATTCATAAACAAGGACATAAAATTATTGCTTTTACATTTGTAGCTTTGTTATTGCTTATTTTAATAATGAATTATATATTTTCAGACCAAAGCATTTTTCATTATGTTTTTTATTGTATATGCTTAATTATTTTTTTGACAATAATATTATTTTTTAGATATCCAAAAAGGGAAATTAAATTTGATTATAATAATATTTTAAGTTCGGCTGATGGCAGAATTGTTGCAATAGAGGAAGTTGAAGAAGATGAATATTTTAAAGATAAGAAGATACAGGTTTCTGTTTTTATGGCTATGTATGTTCCTCATGCTAACTGGTGTCCTATAGGTGGTATGATAAAGTATATAAAATATCATCCCGGGTCACATTTTCCAGCCTTTATGTCTAAATCTTCATTACAAAATGAAATGATAACAACAGTTATAGAAAATGATAAAAAACAATCTGTTTTAATACGACAAATAGCAGGAATATTAGCAAGAAGAGTAGTGAGCTATGTTAATACAGGCAATGAGGTAAAACAAGGTGATGAATTTGGTTTTATAGAATTTGGTTCCCGCGTAGATTTATTATTGCCTTTAAATGTTGATATACAAGTCGGTCTAAACCAAAAGGTTAGAGGTGGAGAGACAGTAATTGCAAAATTCAAATAATATTACTGGCACATTTTTTGATTTATTAAAAATAAAACAATTTATTAACCTATAAAAATATTTAAGCTATGAAAAAAATAACATTTTTATTATCGTCAGTTTGTTTTATAAGTTTTATGATTATCTCGTCAGCATCAGCTCAGGAAGTTGTAAAACAAAAAGTTACTTCCAGAAAAAGTGCTAATAAAAAGGTAAGTAATGAAAAACAACAAAATAAACAAGTTAAAGAAATCAGACAAGTTGAACCTATGCGTATTACAGAACAGGAAAAAATAAGATCTGCTGAAATGCACCGAAGTCCTGATAATAATCTGAATAAGGCAAAAGAACCGGAAAACAGATCTATCAGTAATTCAGGTGTCACAAAAAAGGAGAGTAGGATAGTAAAAGCTCCTAAATCTAAAAAAATATCTAAAAGCCCTCCTAAATATAAACTTAGAACTGTTGAAAGTTCAAAAAAAGTAATGAATAAGCAGATATCACCTGTTAAGAGGTAATACCAAACTGCCAGCCATTAGCTTATACTAATTATTGCCCAAGTTTAGCAATTTTAAAATAAAATCGCTAAAATTAGTATCTTAATTCTAAAATTTGTGTTTTTTTTGACAGAATATTTTATATAAAACTTTTTTATAATTTCTAATTGACCTAATTGCTCTAATTGCTCTAATCAAATCTCAATTTCTAATGACCAATTAGACATTGGTTACTGATCATTTTTTAGGTCAATTAGAAATTAGATCAATTAGGTCAATTTAATTCCAACTATTTAGTGTCTGCCTTTAAAGTTAAATATAAACCGTTAAACATGTCAGGCGCCTGACTGAACGGTTATTTTATATGATAGGATACTTTTAACTTTTTTATAATTTCTAATTGCTCTAATCAAATCTTAATTTCTAATTAGTGTCTGTTCGTAAAGTTATAAACAATTGATTGTTAATAACTTGTAT
>CAZZDX010000186.1:0-6556 GCA_964653185.1 uncultured Bacteroidales bacterium | reverse complement strand
GTGTTGGATTTCTTAAGAATTTTTTTTACCTTTTTAATGATTATTTTAAATCAGGTAAATGGTTGATATATAATAAAAAAGGAGAGTTAATTGATAAAGAAACTTATGTCAGAGGTGAGTTAATTGATGAAGCATCTACAACCAAAGACAATTAATCAGGATATAATATACAATTGGAATACAAACGGTTTGAGTGAAGGAAATTATTTTATATATGTTGCAGCATTTATTAATGATGATACCACAAGTATTGATATAGGAAGAGAAATATTTTTAGGAAATGCTGCCAGTATGGATAATCTTTGTCCGAATCTTACTTTGTTTCAGATTTATCCAAATCCCGGCAGTATAGCAACAACAATTAGATATAAAATAGAAAAAACAGGAGATATAAACTTATCTGTTTATAATATTACCGGACAAAAAGTTGCCGATTTGGTTAACAAAGTTCAAAATCCGGGTTTTTATACTATTAAATGGGAGCATAAGCAAATTGATCAGGGAGTTTATTTTTATAAACTAAAATTTAATCAATATAATATAGTGAAAAAAACTATAATATCCGGTTCTTTGTAAAAAAAATATATGGACTTATAATGGTTACTAATTTATATATTTGCATTTTAAAATAAGTCAGAAATTAAAATATCATGAAACCTTCATGACCTCAGGCAATCAAATTCGGCTACTGATTGCAAATTCCGTTGAAAATCCCGCATTTATCGGGATATTTATCGGAACGAATGCCTGATGGACATATAAGGGAATGATTATATTAAGCCATTAGCCATTGGCTGTTAGCTATTAAAAAAACAGCCAAAATCTAAATGCTAATAGCCAAAAGCCATAAGTAATTGAAAATGAACTAATTATAAAAATATAAACAGATGAAAAAAATTGGATTAGCAATTTTTTTATCCTTCTTAGGCGGATTATTTGTTATAAATGCTTGTAATACAAATCCAAAAGAGGAGGTAAAAGCAAAACAAATTTTAGATAAAAATAATGAACAAAATGATAAAAAATTTGTTCAAAAAAAAGATACATTCAATTTAAAACAAAACGAAAATATAGAGTCAGAAAAAGAAGATGAAATAAAATCAGAACAAGTTTTAGATAAAAATATAGATAAAAAAAATGATGAAATAGATAAAAATACTGTTTCAAAACAAGAAGGTAAACCTGAATATTTAACTGCAAAGACCTTTCGTGAAAAAGTATGGAATTATGAAAAAAATCCTAAAGAATGGGTATTTGAAGGCAATTTACCTTGTGTTGTTGACTTTTATGCTGACTGGTGCGGACCATGTAAAATGGTTGCTCCTATAATGAAAAATTTAGCTAAAAAATATAAAGACAAAATAAACATCTATAAAGTAAATACAGAAAAAGAAAGAGAATTATCTGCTGTCTTTCAGATAAGAGGCATACCAGCAATTTTATTTTGTCCTAAAAATGGTAAACCTGCTATGCAACCAGGAGCTTTATCAGAAGAAAAATATATTGAAATATTTGAAGAATTCCTTTTAGAAAAAAAAATAAAAAATAAAAAATAAAAATAATTATGGAACTTTTAACAAAACAGACCTTCTTAGAAAAGGTCTTTAATTATGAAAAAAATAAAGAATGGAAATTTGAAGGAAAACTTCCATGTATCATTGATTTTTATGCTGACTGGTGCGGACCATGTAAAATGGTTCATCCAATACTTATAGAATTATCTAAAGAATTAGAAGGTAAAATCAATGTTTATCAGGTAAATACAGAACAAGAGCAAGAATTAGCATCAGCTTTTGGAATAAGAAGTATTCCTTCTATGCTATTTTGCCCGATGGAAGGCAAACCTCAGATGTCTGTTGGCGCATTACCAAAACAAGAATTGTTAAAAGCTATTAATAATGTATTATTAGATAAAAAAGAAGAAGTAAAATAATAATATTAAGAATTTTAGCAATTAAGGGTTTGTGAATGATTTATATAATTTTTATTAAGAAATAATTCTTCTTTCCTTTTTGCACTAACAGATATTTATTATTGATAAGCATTTCTGACTTGATTGTAAAATTATCATCTTTTACTTTTCCCTTGTTAACAGAAATGCCATTATTTTTTAACATTCTTCGTGCTTCACCTTTTGACTCAAAAATATTTGTTTTTACAGTTAAAAAATCAATAATATCAATACCTTGACTTAAATCATGTTCTAAAACTTCATATTTAGGCACACCTTCAAAAACAGATAACAACATATCTTCTGATATTTTTTTCAAAGAATCAGCAGTTGCTTTGCCAAATAAAATTTCTGATGCCTCAACAGCAGCATTATAATCTTGTTTTGAATGAACCCTTATTGTAATATCCTTTGCAAGTGTCTTTTGTAATATACGAAGATTAGGCGCTTCATTATGTTGTCTTTCAATCTCTTTAATCTCATCTTTTGATAAAATGGTAAATATTTTTATATACTTTACTGCATCCTCATCAGAAACATTTAGCCAAAATTGATAAAATTTATAAGGAGATGTCTTTTTAGGGTCAAGCCATATATTACCTGTCTCGGTCTTGCCAAATTTTCCTCCATCTGACTTGGTAATCAACGGACAAGTTAATGCAAAAGCCCTTGTCCCTGTCATCTTCCTAATCAATTCAACTCCTGATGTAATATTTCCCCATTGGTCAGAACCACCCATCTGTAATTTACAATTTTTATTTTCATTCAAATATAAAAAATCATAAGCTTGTAATAACTGATAAGAAAACTCTGTAAAAGAAAGACCTGTCTCTAACCTATTTTTCACAGAGTCCTTATTTATCATATAATTTACAGTGATATGTTTACCTATATTACGTAAAAAATCAAGAAGGTTAAACTTTTTTGTCCAGTCATAATTATTTACAAGTTCTGCTGCATTATGTTTACAATCAAAATCAAGAAACTTTACTAATTGTTTCTTTATACATTCCTGATTATAACGCAAAATATCTTCATCTAACAAATTTCTCTCTTTTGATTTTCCCGAAGGATCGCCAATCATTCCTGTTGCACCACCAATTAATGCTATTGGCTTATGACCTGCAAGTTGAAAATGCTTTAACATCATTATTGATACAAGATGACCAATATGTAAAGAATTTGCTGTCGGGTCTATCCCTAAATAAGCAGAAGTAACTTCTTTATTAAGTTGTTCTTCTGTGCCGGGCATAATATCATGAACCATACCTCTCCATCTTAATTCTTCAATAAAATTCATATCTAATATTGTTAATTTTTAAAATATTATTTATCTGTTAGTTAGTGTCCGTTCATAAAGTCGCTGGTAAACCGTTGAAACGAGGTGTTAATGATATAAAAATAATACAGCTAATACATTAATTGTTTTTTTGAAACATTATTCCACTTGGCCTGACTTGAGTATTCTGTAAAATAGATTTTAATATCTGCCTGACTGGCATAATCTGTAAAATATATCTTCTTATCCGCCTGACTTGAGTATTCTGTAAAAAACCATAAGCCCTCATTGCCTGTTGCCTGACTTGAATATTCTACTTTATAAACCAGCAAATCCGCCTGACTTGAATATTCTACAACAAAGACCTTTATATCTGCCTGACTTGAATATTCCACAGAAAAAACTTTCTGAGCATCTGTATTGTTAAATAATAATACAAACAAAAAAATAGCAGAGATATATAATAATACTTTTTTAATCTTATAATACATAATAATTAATTTTTAAATTTATTTATGCAAATGTATAATTTTTTATAATGTTTTTTAATAATTTTGCTATATTAATATACAAAATACAGTCCAAAAATTATTTAGAAACTAAATAATAAAAAATTTATGAACTTTTGTAAAATAAAGATGGTTGCAACAGATTTAGATGGCACCTTACTTACAGACAACAAAAGTATAAGTAAAAAAGATTTTAACACTCTTAAATTACTTAAAAAATATAATATCTGTCGTATCATTGCAACTGGACGTTCTTTATATTCTGCAAAAAAAGTGTTAAATGATGATTTTCCTGTTGATTATTTAATCTTTACATCCGGTGCAGGAATTTTTGACTGGAAATCTAAAAAAATAATACGTTCCAAAAAATTATCTGGCAAAAAAGTATCAGCGATTTCAGATATTCTGATAAAAAATCAGGTTAACTTTATGATACATAAACCAATTCCTGATAATCATAAATTTATATATTACAAAACAAATAAAGATACTCTATATACTTGTGATGACTTTGATGCTCGCTGTTATCTTTATAATGAATTTGCTATACCTGCAAAAATAAAACCAAAAGATTTCGGAGATGCCTGTCAAATAGTTGCAATAATTCCTAATGACTTACTGTTATTCCAAAAAATAAAACAAAAATTTGAACCCGATTTATTAAAAATAAATATTATACGAACAACATCTCCTCTTAATAAAAAATCTATCTGGATTGAATTTCTTCCAAACAAAATTTCAAAAGCCAATAGTGTAGAATGGCTGTGCAATAAAATAGGAATTAATCAATCAGAATCTTTAAGTATAGGAAACGACTATAATGATATTGATTTGCTAAAATGGACAAAACATAGTTTCGTTGTATCTAACGCTCCTGATGATATTAAAAATCAATTTACTGTTAGCAAAAGCAATACAAACAGTGGATTTACCAACGCTATCATTCCTTATCTATGGAAAATATAAATAATAATTGACATTGTTAATTAAGTATAGATAAATCATTTATGAATAATAGATGAACTGATATATTAATACTTTGTTGAAAAAATTAAAAAATTGTAATAATTGGAAAAATTATGGATAAGAACTTAAAAAATCTTTGCAATTTTTTCAATATTTAATTAGCAATACCTAATAATTTGGCAAAACGACATAAAAATTATATCTGTAATAAATTTACAGGGGCTTATATTAATAATATCATTATAAAAAAAAACAAACGGATTTTAATCAATAAACAACATTTGGTTACAATTTCTTTTTGTTTATATTTGCACACTTATAACAATTCTTAACAAAAAAAATATGGATCAGGTTAAAAAAGCACTTAACGAGTCGGCTACAATGCGATGGATTGCATTATTATTGATTAGTACTATAATGTTTTCAAGTTATTATTTTTATGATGTATATTCTTCAATCAAAGACACATTACAGTTAGAATTAGGATTAAGCAATACTAATTACGGAAAAATGTATGGAGCTTATTCTTTTCTTAATGCTTTTGGTATGGCTTTTATTGGAGGTATGATACTTGATAAATGGGGTATAAGAAAAACAGGAAATATGTTTATCGTTTTTTTAACAATAGGAACCATTTTAACTGCTTATGGTGCAAGTAGTATTTTTAATAACGGAGGATTGGGATATAAACTATTTTGCAATTTTGGAAAAAATTATACTCCTGCCTTAAAGATGATGATTTTTGGAAGAGTGGTATTTGGATTAGGAGCTGAAACTTTTTATGTAGTTATAAATAAAGTCATAGCAAAATGGTTTAAAGGGCATGAATTAGCATTTGCATTTGCCATAAGTTTAGCTCTCGGTCGTTTTGGCACTGCCGCAGCTCTTATGTATTCACCAAGAATAGTAGCTAGTGCAAGCATGGATGCAGCAAGCTGGTTTGGGGTTATGCTTGTCTTAATTGCTCTTGTATGCTTTATTGTATATATTGTATTTGATTTTAAATTTGATAAATCATTACAAAAAATATCAGGAGAAAACAAAGATTCAGAAGAATTTCGCTTTAAAGACCTTGGAAAACTATTTACAAATCGCTCTTTTATTTATATTACATTATTATGTGTAACATTCTATTCTGCAGTATTCCCTTTTGTAGGTTTTGCAGCGGACTTCTTACATAATAAATTCGGATTTTCACAACAGTTAAGTGGTAACATTACAACAATACTTCCTTTTGGAACAGTTCTTTTTACTCCTATCTTCGGCTGGTTTACAGACCATAAAGGCAAAAATGCCTCTGTAATGATATTGGGCTCATTACTTTTAATAATAGTTCATCTTACATTTTCATTTACTCGCATTACTCCATATATACCATTATTTTTACTTGGTGTTGCTTTTTCATTAGTGCCGGCAGCTATGTGGCCTTCTGTTGCTCGTATTGTTAAAGAAAACAGATTAGGAACAGCTTACGGAATTATGTTTTCAATCCAAAACTGGGGATTAATGCTGTTTCCTTACTTTATTGGAAAAACTTTAGATGCTACTAATAAAAATATACCGGAAGGAGCACCACTGGACTATACTTATTCTATATTTATGTTAGTTGGTTTAGGTATATTAGGTCTTATATTTGCTCTTTTGTTAAAACGCGAAGATAAGACATCCGGCTTTGGACTTGAACTGCCAAATAAAAATAATTAAAATAAGTTAAGGGGACTTCTATTAATTACAAAAATATAAACTTATGAAAAAACTATTTTTATTAATTTTATTATTACTCGGATTTCAAATAATCTTTGCTCAAAGTTTATTATGGGAAATCACCGGAAAACATCTGAAAAAAACATC
>CAZZDX010000185.1:0-6573 GCA_964653185.1 uncultured Bacteroidales bacterium | reverse complement strand
TTAACTTTGGAGATATAGTAAAAGAAAAATTCAATAGTTGTGATGCTTATGCAATGGAAATATTATTAGATGAAATTGATAAAGAAACTGTTCAAAAAATTATCTTAATGAAAAATGGTAATTCTTTGGATAAACTTATCAGCAAAGAAGATTATGAATTATTAAGTAAAGTATTTAAGAAAAAAACAGGTATGAGTATTACTCTGTTAAACAAAACAAAACCATTTTTTGTTGCGTCTCAATTAATGCAAGCAGATATGAATAAAGAAATGAAAACTGCTTTGGATATGTATTTCCTCAATATGGCAAAAGAAAATAATAAAAAAACTTACGGCATTGAAAAACTTAAAGACCAGACAGATGCTATTGATAAAATACCTCTTAAAGATCAATGCGAGATGCTAATGAAAAGCGTTAGAGACACTTCTTCTGAAAAAGATAAATATGATGAACTATTAAAAGTATATCTTAAAGGCGATTTAGACAAGATGCTTGAACTGTCAAAAGATACAACAATGCCAGAAAACTTCATTGAAATATTCCTTACAAACAGAAATAAACACATGGCAAAAAAAATTGCAAAACTCTGCAAAAAACAATCAACCTTTAATGCAATAGGAGCTGCTCATCTCGGTGGAGAACAAGGCGTTATAAACTTGTTAAGAAAAAAAGGATATACTGTCCAACCCGTTAAATTTGAATTTAAAAAACAAGATTAACACTCTTTCCTGTCAAAAATCAAAAAAACTATAATTTTTTTACTAATTTCATTATCATCTAATCTATTGTTAGTCAGTTCATTAGATAGATATATGTAAAAAAAATAAAAAAACTTTAAAAAATATTTGGATAATGAACACAGGTTCATTATCTTTGCAAATAATTTGTATTCATTTTTTTAATAAAATAATACAACTATGTCTCCCAGGCCAAAAAGATTTAGAAGAATGTGTCAGCCTCCTGTTATGAGAGGGTTTAGACCTTATGGCAGTTCTATGGAATTAACAGGTGTTGTTAAACTTCTTTTTGAAGAGTATGAAGCAATAAGATTAGCAGATTATAAAAATCTTTCACATACAATAGCTGCAAAAATGATGAATATTTCTCGTCCTACTTTTACAAGAATCTATGACAATGCAAAAAAAAAAATTGCACAAGCTTTTATAGAAACCCGTTCAATAGTTATTGATGGCGGAAATGTCCGGTTTGAAGAAGAATGGTTTAAGTGTTCAAACTGCAATACTACTTTTAAAACACAAAAAAAAGAAAATAAAACTATGGAATGCCCTGTTTGTCATTCAGAAAAAATAATAAATATAAATTCTACAATGAGAAAAAATATTAACACTAAAAATTATAACAATATATCAAGAAACAGAAATAAGGGCTTTTGTATATGTCCTAAGTGTGGGATAAAAATATCTCATCAGGCAGGAATACCTTGTAGAGAAATAATTTGCCATGAATGTGGAACAAATATGATAAAAGATATAGAATAACAAATAGTATCTATTCAGCTTGTCATATAACCATTAATTGTCATTAATTGTCATTTTAAATAGTCAATAAACAAATTAATGACAGTGAAGTCAAATGACCACAAATAACAGTGAGCCCCGATATTCATCGGGATAAACTCCGCGAACAAATGACTATGAATGACTTAATGATTATTACGCAAAATATATTTATATGGTTAATCAGGCAATTGCCTGATACCTGAATATTTACAAAAAATAAACTGATTTATAAATTAAAAAAAATAAATAATTATGCCAAACTTTGATGGAACAGGTCCAAATGGACAAGGGAAAAGAACAGGAAGAGGAAAAGGAAATTGTAATCCTATGCCTGTAAAAAATACTAAAACTAAACAAGATGTAAAAACTGACGAATCAATAAAAATTGCAATTACATCAACAGGAAAAACTCTTGATTCAACAATTGACTCCAGATTTGCACGATGTGCTTACTTTATTATCTACAATACAAAAGATAACACTTTTGAGGCAATAGAAAATCCTGCAAAAAACGCTATGGGCGGTGCTGCCGCACAAGCTACTGAAATTATTGCCAATGCACAGGTAAAAAAAGTTGTATCAGGCAACTACGGACCAAGATCACAAGATGCTCTTGAATCCTTAAACATTGAGTATATCTCTGTTGATAGCAATAAAACTATACAGGAAATTATTGAGCAATATAAATAGTTTTTTTTATCTTAAATTATTAATTAAAAAAAGGAGGTTATTATGCCAGGATTTGATAGAACAGGTCCAAATGGACAA
Organism: uncultured Bacteroidales bacterium; assembly: GCA_964653185.1. Classification (GTDB taxonomy): domain Bacteria; phylum Bacteroidota; class Bacteroidia; order Bacteroidales; family CAZZDX01; genus CAZZDX01. Next base: position 4,285 of record CAZZDX010000185.1, on the reverse strand, counting down.
GGATCAAGAACAGGATGGGGAATGGGACGATGTAAACCATTACCTGATGAAAATTCTAAAACTGACCCAAATGACAACCAACAAATTGACCCAAACGATAATCCTTTCTTCTATGGAAGAGGAAGAGCTTATAGGTTCGGAAGAGGATTTGGCAGAGGTATAGGTAGAAGATTTTGACAGGGTTTTGGAAGAGGATTTAGATTTAGAGGAAGTTGGTAAACAATATACAACTTTCTAAAATCATTGGGAAAATATTATTCATTTAAAAATAAATTTAATAAAATGAGAAAAATAGCAGTGCCTGTAATGGGTAATAAACTAAGTCCACACTTTGGACATTGTGAGCAATTTACAATTTTTGAAGTAGAAAATAATAAAATTATTTCTGAAAAATCAACAACTTCTCCTCCACATGAACCGGGAATATTACCTGCATGGCTTGCAGAACAAGGAGCAACTGATATTATTGCATCAGGAATGGGAAATAGAGCAATATCTCTGTTTAATGAACAAAAAATCAGTGTGTTTTTAGGAGCTGAAATAAAAGAGCCCAAAGAATTAGTCCAAAATCTGATAAATGATAATCTGACAACAAGTAAAAATTTCTGTGACCATTAAATAGAGTTTGTTCGTAAAGTCGTCGGTAAACCGTTAAAACTGTTATTTTTTATTATTAGATTTCATTAGCCCACGACTTAAGGGTTAATCTTGCCGAAGTATGAACTAAATCAGTAAAATTATGAAATCAGATATTAAGATAGCTATTGCCAGTGGCAAAGGCGGAACAGGAAAGACAACTGTTGCTGTTAACTTGTTTTATGCCATAAAAGATTTAATTGATAATGAAATACAACTTATTGACTGTGATGTAGAAGAACCTAATGATAAAATATTTGTAAAAGGCAATATTTATTCTGAAAAAAATGTAACATTAGATATACCTGTTATAAATGAAAATAAATGTATTTATTGCGGTAGATGTGCAGAGTTTTGTGCTTATAATGCAATACTTTTTATAAAGTCCACACGTCATATTAAAGTTATAGAAGACCTGTGTCATGGCTGCGGAGCATGCTCTTATGCCTGCAATGTGCCTGATGTTATATCTTTAAAGAAAAAAATTCTTGGCAAAGTATCTAAATATAAAGTTGATGATAATGCCGAACTTGTTGAAGGTAAACTTAACATAGGAGAAGCAATAGCTGTGCCTGTAATAAAATCAGCTAAAAAACAAGCCAAGAAAAATTCTTTTGTGATTTATGATTCTCCTCCGGGAACATCCTGCCCTGTATTGGAAACAATCCATAATGTAGATTATGTAATACTTGTTACCGAGCCAACTCCTTTTGGACTTAATGACCTGAAAATAATGGTTGAAACAATAAAAAAACTTAAACTTGAAAAAAAGATAGGCATTGTGATAAACCGTGCAGGACTCGGCTCTAATCAGATATTTGATTATCTGAAAAATGAAAATATTGAAATATTAATGGAAATCCCTTTTGACAAAAAAATTGCAAAAATATATTCAAAAGGAGAAATCATTGTGGACAAATTACCGGAGATAAAAGAAAAATATATTAAACTTTTTGAAAAAATTAATGCTCAAATAATTGGATGAAAGATAATTATGAATTATGAGTTATGAATTATGAGTTATGAAATAGAAACTAAAATTTTTTATCTTGTTAAAAATACAAACAAATGAAACAAATAACTGTTATTAGTGGTAAAGGAGGCACGGGAAAAACAAGTATCACCGCTGCTTTGGCAACTATTGCTAAAAACAGTGTCATTGCTGATTGTGATGTTGATGCAGCCGACCTGTTTCTGATAATGAAACCACAGAATATAAAAACAGAAAAATTCCTTGGCGGAAAAATTGCTGTTATTGACAACAAAAAATGCACAAACTGTGGAATATGTAAAGATTTATGCAATTTTGACGCAATTAATACGGTTCATAATAAAATGACTGTATTTGACTTTGCCTGTGAAGGATGCGAATTATGTATGCATGCCTGCCCTGAGCATGCAATATCAATGCAACAAGGTGATGACAGCCGTTGGTTTATTGCTAATACACGATTCGGACCTATGATACATGCCCGCCTCGGAATAGCAGAAGACCTGTCAGGAAAATTAGTTGCCATTGTCAGAGAACAGGCAAAAAAAATTGCTGAAAAACAAAATAAAGATTATATCATCATTGACGGACCTCCGGGTATAGGTTGCCCCGTAATAGCTTCTTTAACAGGAACAGATACTGCCGTCATTGTTACTGAACCTACTCAATCGGGATTACACGACCTTAAAAGAGTAGCTAAATTAACTCAACATTTTAAAATAAAATCTTATGGTATCATTAACAAATTTGATATTAATAATAACGTAAGCCATATAATTGAAAACTACTGTAACAGCAATAATATTGAAATAATTGCAAAAATTCCTTTTGATAAGACATTTGTTGATGCTATGATAAACCAACAAAGCATAATAGAATTTAATCCTGATTCTGAAATTAGTAAAACAATATCTCTTATATGGGAAAAAATAAAACTATAAATCCGACTTCTCTGATTTCTCTAAATTCAGTTTAGGAAAGTTAATCTCGTCTCTCACAATAAAAGCATTTTCATATTCTTTTGAAATCTCATTCAAAAATCCTTTAGCATCCATTCTTGTTCTAAAGTCCCCAACTCTTACTTTATAATTCGGCTCTTGAAACAAGATATAAATACTTTCGTCAGGATATTTTGTCAAAAACTTTGTCTTAATATTAATAGCTCTTTCTCTTGAATTAGCTCCTGAATCAAAAAATATCTGAACACGATATCCCAAAATAGATTCTTTTTTTTCATTTAAAGCTATATGTTTTTTAACAAGATCTTCTATCCTATAATCCTGTATTATCTCTACCTTAGCCGAATCATGATTCTGTGCTTTGATGTTAGAAATAAACAAAATATTGATAAACAAAAAAAATAAAGAAAATTTAAATACTTTCATCAGCAAATATTTTAAAAGTTGTCTGTATATAGGTCAATGCACCAAACTGATAATATTTTTATATAAAAAATCTCAATAAAATAAGATTTTTTATATAAGTTTGACAAAAATACATTTTTTTTATAATTCTTACATCAAATAAACAAAAAAATGCCTAAAATAACTGTTGAACAATATAATGACCATCAATGACTATTAATGACGGCAAAACCAAAACTTGTGCTGAACTTGTTGAAGTATGACAAAATATATCTATGTGGTTAATCAGGCAGTTGCCTGATACCTGAATAGATAAAAAATTATAAATCTATTATCATAAAAAAATGAATGAAAATCTTGATTCAAGGGCTAAAAATTTAACATCAGAAGAAAAAGAGTTTGAAAACTTATTACGACCAAATAATTTTAACGACTTTGTAGGACAAACAAAAACATTAGACAACCTCAAGGTCTTTATTGAAGCCACCAAACTTAGGGATGAGGCATTAGACCATGTATTATTACACGGTCCGCCTGGCTTAGGAAAAACAACTCTTTCTCATATTATTGCTAATGAACTTGGTGCTAATATTAAAGTAACTTCAGGACCTGTATTGGATAAACCCGGAGATTTAGCAGGACTGCTTACAAATCTTAAAAAAAATGATGTCCTGTTTATTGATGAAATTCATCGGCTAAGTTCTGTTGTTGAAGAATATCTTTATTCAGCAATGGAAGATTATAAAATAGATATTATGATTGAAACAGGACCTAATGCACGAAGTATAGAAATAAATCTTAGTCCTTTTACTCTTATTGGCTCTACTACCCGCTCAGGACTGCTTACAGCACCTCTAAGGTCAAGGTTTGGTATTAATTGTCGTCTGTCTTACTATGATATTAACGAACTTGCCAAAATAATAACACGCTCTGCAAAAATTATCAATGTCCCTATCAATAAAGATGCTATTATGGAAATAGCCCAACGAAGCAGAGGAACGCCAAGAATAGCAAACCTGCTCCTGCGAAGAATAAGGGACTTCGCACAAATAAAAGGAGATGGGAAAATAGATCTTAATATAACTCTATTTGGCTTGTCTGCTCTTAATATTGACAAAAAAGGATTAGACGAAATGGATATTAAAATACTTACTACTATTATAGAAACTTTTAATGGCGGACCTGTCGGACTATCTACAATATCTACTGCTGTATCAGAAGACCCTGGAACAATAGAAGGGGTATATGAACCTTTTCTTATTCAACAAGGATATTTGATGAGAACACCAAGAGG
>CAZZDX010000184.1:0-6600 GCA_964653185.1 uncultured Bacteroidales bacterium | reverse complement strand
CTTTTTATTAATGGTCGTTCATAGCTTTATTTTTCTTTTATTTTATTTCCTTGTTTTTCTTTCATAATTTTTTTATTTTTAATTATACTTTACGTAATATGATTTGCCTGCCCCGTAGCGAAGCGTATCTGGGTCATTAGTTGTCATTGATTATCATTCATTATCATCAATCATCAATCATCAATCATCAATTGTCAATCGTCAATCGTCAATTAAAATGGTCATTTATAGTTCACCATAAGTTGATATTTGTTCAAATTCTTTAAGGTCAACAATTAAGTCGTAAGAATATCGTATAAAGAGTTTACCAATATCAAATTTAGTATAAGTTTTAACTTTCTTACCTAGTGCGAGATTAACGAGTGCTTCCGGTATATTTTGTCCTACTCCTACTGCAAGATAAACCCAAGCCGGTATTCTGGGATTAATTTCCAATAAAAGATATTTATTTTCATCAGTTTTTATGACTTCCAGTTCAAATCCACCACGCCATTTTGTAGAGCTTATAAATTTATCAGTTATTTCAAGAAGTTTTTTATCATTAATAGATATTCCTGCCCATGCCTTACCTTTGTCAGTTATATATTGTTTTTTCATTGGCACTGCGGCTATGGTATTTCCTTTTCCATCGCCAAGTCCTATAACGTTAACTTCTGTGCCATGAACAAATTGTTGGATGATTATTGGAGTTCCCCATTTTGTGTTTATTTTATTAAAATAAAATATTGCTTGTTCAGGACTATTAGCTAGATAAGCATCATAAAATTGTCCTTTAACAAATAAAGGATATGTAAATTCAGATGCCAGATTATATATCTCTAATGGTGAATAAATTACTTTATCGTGAGGCACATCAATATTATATTTTTTGCCAAATTTTGTTAAGTTTACTTTATGCCGTTCTTCAAACTGCTTAATTGTTGGAAGAAAAGTATGGATTCCCATCTTTTCAAGTTTCTTCTCAATTTTCATAAAAGAATATAACTCTGCATCAAAGTTAGGTATAAGGACATCAACTTTTTCTATATCATTTATATAGTTTAGTCGTTTTAACAATACATCTGTTCCTGCCGAAGGATAAGGTATCTGATAAGTTTTATCAACTAAATTGTGCATATATATTCCCGGCTCAAGTGATTCATAAGAAAATCCAATGATTTTTACATCAAAAGATTTGGCTTCGCGTAAAGCCCTGATTACAGGGATACCTGGACCGGGATTATCAGTGGCATTAAGTCCGGATACAGCTACGGTAATTTTTTGTTTATTCATTGTCTTTAATTAAAAGATATCTTTTAAGAACAGAAACAAAGTCAAAATAATCTTTTTCAAATGTTATTTCATCTGTTTCATAATCTTTGAGTATTTGTTTTTTTATTTGGTCAAAAGATTTTTTTTCTTTTAACATATTTACAATTTTAGTTCCAATAGGATTAATAGAGAAAGATTCTCCACTTGAAGGATTAAAGACAAATCCCGAATCACTGATAGCTATATTATTTTTTATTTTCATATATTTATATTTTCGTAATTAGTTTACCCCGTTAGATATTTTGTTTTAAGTATTATTTTCTATCAATTTATCAATTATCTAACGGGGTGAATTTTTAATTGATTACTATATTCAATGTTTCAAGTTACGAGTTTTAAGTTCCAAGCATAAAGTTCAATGTTCATAATTTATAACTTTTAAGTATCAAGTATCAAGACACAAGACAAAAGTATAAAGGTATAAAGGCACATAACTCATAACTCATAACTCATAACTCATAGTTGTCTTTGGTTATGAATGTTTCATAAAATTTAAAAAAAGATAATCTGTTTTTCTAACGAATACTGATTTTTACAATATATTGTCCTGTGTTTGACGCATTATAAACAGTTTCGTAGATAGATAAATAAATTGGTCCTGATTGAGTAACAGCAGCATTATATTTAGAGCCAGCAGTAGTCATCACGCCATTATTGCCTATTTTATAAACAAGGTTACCATAAGTAGGATAAATTGATGTGGCAGCAGGATATGAATTGTTCACAGCACCGTCAGGATTGTATTTGGCACCGGATAAACTTTGAAGAGCAACTTCTCCTGTAGCAATGATATTTATATGTTGCCCCGTATTTACCATAATTCCTGTATTTAACCAACCGCCACTTGTGTTACCTGTAATATGCTTTGACGCTTTTACTATAATCGTTTTAGCAGAGCTGTCTTGACCCGGAACAAAAATAACATCAATTCTTAAAATTTCTTCTTTAGGTATTGAAAAAGTGCCAAATTGAGTTGTAATATCAATTTTTTCAAAATCATACCTGCCACCTATAAGATACTGATAGTCAAGAGAAATTACATCATTATATGAAATAGAACCTGATAAATTATATTTACTTTCAAGTTCATCAAGTACACCATCAGCACTATATTCAAAAATAGTGTCAGGACTATATTGTATAGAATATATATAATCTTTTAACACAGGAACTTCAGTAATTTTTAGTTCTGACAACTTTTCATAAGCAGATTTACGTTCTTCAAAATCAATACTTGATAATTTTTTAGCAAGTTTGATAATTTTATCTTTATTTGATTTATCAGGAGTAATACCAACATCAATATAGTTAACACTTTTAAAAGGTATCACCAATTTTCCGTAATCCGTTTCAAGGTTTATTTCTGTAATTTTTACAGTTCCATTATAAATACTGCCGTCTCTTAATGAAATTTTAACTTCTACTTTGTCTTTACCTTTGTCAGCAAAAGAAGAATTATAGACAGTAAATAAAAAAATAAATAAAAATAAATAATGTTTCATAGTTGTTTAGATTTAAATTAATAAAATATTTTTTTACAAACATACATAAAATTTTATAATTATAAATTTTTGATATTCTTTTTTAATATCAGGTATTTTATTGTTTTTTAAAAAATCTGAAATATCTTTGCCCATAAATAAATCAATAAAATTATTATGAAACTAAAAAGGATTAAATATTTATTTATTATAGTAATATTTTTTTTGTTAGGATTTTGTATTATTTATGAAGATAGTGAAAAAGACAAGGTCTTAACAGAGATTATCACACAATGCTTGGAAGCAAATCATTATCAGCCTCAAAAAGTAAATGACACTCTTTCTGAAAAAATCTTTAATCTATACTTAAAAAGGTTGGATTATGGCAAGAAATTTCTAACGTTACAAGATGTAGAAAAATTAGGAAAATATAAATATCAAATTGATGATCAAATAAAAAACAAAAGTTTTGAATTTTTTGACCTTTCTGTAAATATTATAAATTATAGAATTAATTATGTCAAGTCGTTCTATGAAGATATTTTATCCAAACCATTTGATTTTAAGAAGAATGAAGTGATAGAAATTGACGATGAGAAAAGAAATTATGCTAAAGAAGAAAAAGACCTAACAAATATATGGCGTAAATTTTTAAAATATCAAACTTTAGTAGAAATAAATGACTTATTAAAAGTGCAGGAAACAGCAAAAGAAAAAAAAGATACAACAATAGAGATAAAAACATTTAAGGAATTAGAAAAACAAGCAAGAGAAAAAATTTTAAAAAGATATAACGATTGGTTTAGAAGAATTGCTCAAATTGAAAGAGAAGACAGATTTTCTATTTATATAAATTCTATAGTAAATGCTTATGACCCTCATACAGGATATTTTCCACCAAAAGATAAAGAAAATTTTGATATAGCTATGTCCGGCAGATTAGAAGGAATTGGAGCTGTGTTACAAGAAAAAGACGGAAATATAAAAGTAGTAAGAATTGTTCCGGGTAGTGCTTCATGGAAACAAGGAGAACTAAAAGCAGGTAATATAATATTAAAAGTAGCACAAGGTGAAGAAGATCCGGTTGATATTGTAGATATGAGATTAGATAAAGCAGTAAGATTAATAAGAGGAAAAAAAGGGACCGAAGTTAGATTAACAATTAAAAAGTTAGATAAAAGCATAACTGTTATACCTATAATAAGAGATGTTGTTATTATAGAAGAGACATACGCTAAATCTGCTATACTAAAAGATAAAGAAAATAAAAAAGCTATCGGATATATACTCTTACCTGAATTTTATGCTGATTTTAATCATAAAGGAGGACGAGATTGTGCAAATGATGTTGAAAATGAATTGGATAAACTAAAACAGGAAAATATCAATGGATTGATTCTTGATTTGAGAAATAATGGCGGAGGTTCTTTGCGTGATGCTGTTGATATGGCTGGTCTGTTTATTGAAAAAGGACCTGTTGTTCAGGTTAAAACAAAAAAAGGTTCTCCTTATATTTTGCAAGATAATGACCCTCGTATTCAATATAAAGGACCATTAATAATAATGGTTAACTATTTTAGTGCCTCGGCTTCTGAAATATTATCTGCTGCTATGCAAGATTATAAAAGAGGAGTTATTATTGGCAGTTCTTCTACTTTTGGTAAAGGCACTGTTCAAAAACTTATTGACCTTAACCGTTATCTGCCGGAAGAATCTAATAATACAAAATCTCTCGGAGCATTAAAATTAACCACTCAAAAGTTTTATAGAATTAATGGCGGAGCTACTCAGCTTAAAGGTGTAACACCTGACATTGTTTTACCGGATAATTATACTTATTTAGAGATAGGAGAAAAAGAATTAGATTATTGTATGCCTTGGGATGAAATATCACCTGTGTTGTTTAATCAATGGAATGCAACTTTTGATATAAATAGATTAGAAGAAAAAAGTGAATTAAGAGTTCAGAATAATGCTACTTTTAAACTAATTAACAAAAATTCAAAAAGATTAAAAAAAGAAAAAGATAAGACAATTTACACATTAAATTTTAAAGAATATAAAAATGAGATGGACAAACTAAACGAAGAGACAAAAAAATATAAAGACATTCAAAAAGATACCACAGGATTAATGATTTATTCTTTAAAATATGATATTACAGAAGCTGAAAATGACTCTTCAAAAACAGCAAGAATAAAAGAATGGCATAAAGGTCTTAAAAAAGATGTCTATTTGTATGAGGCCTTTTCTGTTGCTAAAGATATGATAAAATAACATAAATTTTTAACTTTTTAGCACTTGTTAAATGAAAACATTTAATTTAATAAAAGATATAAAAAATCATATATCAGAATTAAAAAGCAGTTCAGATAAACCAACAACAATTGGCTTTGTCCCAACTATGGGTGCATTGCATAAAGGACATATATCTTTGATAGAAAAAGCCAAAAAAGAAAATGATGTTGTTGTATGTAGTATATTCGTAAATCCTATACAATTTGATAATAAAGAAGATTTAAAAAAATATCCGAGAGATATAAATGAAGATATAAAAAAATTAGAAGATATAGGTTGTGATATATTATTTAATCCTTGTGCTGATGAAATGTATCCCAAAAATAAATCTAATTGCACAGACGAACAAAAATCTGTTAATTTAGGCGAATTAGATAAGACAATGGAAGGCAAATACAGAACAGGACATTTTGACGGTGTTGCTATTGTTGTAAACAAACTGTTTGATATAGCAAAACCTGATAAAGCTTATTTTGGAGAAAAAGATTTTCAGCAACTTTGTATTATAAAATATCTTGTAAAACAAAACAATATACCTGTACAAATAATTGGATGCTCTATTATCAGAGAAAAAGATGGCTTGGCTATAAGCTCACGAAATATACGTTTAACTTCTGAACAAAGAAATATAGCTCCTGTTATTTATAAGACCTTAAAAAAAGCAAAAGAAAAATCAAGATATTTATCTGTTGAAGAAATTAAAATATTGGTTACAAAAGAAATTAATAAAAATAAACTGCTAAAACTTGAATATTTTGAAATAGTTGATATTTATTCACTTAAGTCCATATATAAATGGTCTGACACAAAAAAAACAATAGCTTGCATTGCTGTTTATTTAGAAAAAATTAGGTTAATAGATAATATTATTTTGTAATTTTGCAATTATACTATAAATAGTTAAAATTTTAACCGCTTGAAGTATAAGAATAATAAGAAGTAGCAATTTGACTTTTGAAGATTAAACTTTAAACATCAAACAAAAATTGTCTGTATATCGGTCAGTCGCCCGACTGATAATAAATTTATTTTATATAAATTTGTAAAATTATGCAAATAGAAATTTTAAAATCTAAAATTCATAGAGTAAAAGTTACTCAATCAGATATAAACTATATAGGTAGCATTACTATTGATGAAGATTTAATGGATGCTGCAAATATTATTGAAAATGAAAAGGTCTGCGTTCTTAATATCAACAATGGTGAACGTTTAGAGACCTATGTTTTAAAAGGAGAAAGAAACTCCGGAGTTATTTGTCTTAACGGAGCTGCTGCCCGTAAAGCAGAAATAGGTGATTTGGTTATAATAGCTTCGTATGCTATAATGGATTTTGAACAAGCTAAAAACTTTAAACCTGCTATTATATTCCCTGATAATAATAAAATAAAATAATTATTTTTTTGAAAAAAAAAATTATATCTGTCCTTAAATTACTTTTCTTCTTATTAATAGGAATTTTTTTTATATGGTTGGTTGTTAGAAAATTAACTCCTGCTCAGGAAAAAGA
>CAZZDX010000183.1:0-6605 GCA_964653185.1 uncultured Bacteroidales bacterium | reverse complement strand
AGGGAAATTTAATCATTAAAAAGTGTAAACTACTTTTGCTACATTATGAAAAATGCCTAATTTTTAATAAAAATTTTATGCGAAGAAAAATTATCAATAAACACAAATCATTAATAAAGGCAAAAAACAATATTAGTGATAACATAAAACAGCCGTTTTTTAAAAAAAAGACAACTATTTATGCAATAGTTATAGCTGTGATAACTCTAATATGTTACAGTTCGTCAATTAACAATGACTTTACAAAAAACTGGGATGACGGCGGTTATATTATTCATAACAAACCTATTCATAAAATTTCGTCCGAAAATATTAAAACTATCTTCACGATCTTTTACAAAGGCAATTATCATCCGCTTACCAGTTTAACTTATGCTGTTGAGTATGCTCTTGTTGGAGAATCGCCTGCATTATATCATATTGACAATCTGATAATTCATTTGTTAAATGTATTACTTGTCTTTTGGCTCATTTATTTGCTGTCAAAGAGGATAGAAGTTGCGGCTATTGCAGCTCTGTTTTTTGGCATCCATCCTATGCATGTAGAATCCGTTGCATGGATTTCAGAACGTAAAGATGTTCTTTATTCTTTCTTTTTTCTTAGTTCAATAATTTCTTATCTTTATTATTTAAAAATAAGCAAAAAATCCGGTTGCAAAATAAATTTTAAAAATAAATATTACATCCTGTCCTTATTATTATTCATTTTATCTTTATTATCCAAATCAGCAGCTGTTGTCTTACCTGTGGTATTAATATTAACAGATTATTATGTATTGCCAAAATATTTAAACACAAAAAAATACGATGCAACAGGCAAAAGAAAAATTATATATAAAACATTAATTGAAAAAATACCGTTTTTTGCTTTTTCCTTTTTATTTGGGATACTGGCAATTTTATCTCAGGGTTCTTCAAATGCCATTCAGGATTTAACTCTAATATTCAGCATTCCCGAAAGATTGCTAATAGTATGTTATTCACTTATGATTTATATATATAAACTTTTTGCTCCTATAAATCTGTCAGCAATGTATGCTTATCCTAACAGGATAAACCGCGTATTACCTACAATATATTATATTGCTCCTTTCTTTATTCTTTTATTTACATTCTTAATATATAAATCCAAAAAATTTAATAAAGACATAATTTTTGGTTTTTTATTTTTCCTGATAACAATAATACTTGTCCTGCAATTATTGCCTGTTGGTGGGGCGATTATGGCTGAACGATATGTTTATATTCCTTATATTGGATTTTTCTTTATTATTGGAAAGACATATACTTATGTCTCTGATAGCAAGAAAAAATCTATTTCACGGTTTAAAAATATTTTTTTAGTAATTATCATTGCTTTTTCTGTAATGTTTTTTTATTTAAGCAAACAAAGGATTAAAGTATGGAAAAACGGAGAAGTTCTTTTTACAGATATAATAAACAAATATCCTAATCTGCCTTTTGCTTATAATAACAGAGGATATTATTATTACAATTATGCTAAAGATTATGATAAAGCTCTTAAAGATTATAATAAATCAATATCATTAGACAACTCATCTCACAGAGCATACAGCAACAGAGGAGTGTTATACTATAATATTGGCAAGTATAACCTTGCTTTAAAAGATTTTAACAAATGCCTTGGTTTAAATAAGTCAAATACTGATGCATTAATAGGAAGAGCAAACACTTACAGCTCTTTAAAAAAAAATAAACTTGCCTTGTCTGACTATAACAAATATTTAATTTATAAACCGGAAGATACGCAAGCTTATATATACAGAGGAATATCAAAATATAATATGGAAAAATCTGATGATGCTATGATTGACTTTAACAAGTCCTTGAGCATTATGCCTGACAACGATGAAGCTTATTACTGGATAGGATTAAATTATTTTAAGAAAAAAGATTTTAAATATGCTATTAAAAATTTGGATAAATCTCTTAAATTAAATTCAAACAGAATTGGAATATATTCGTGGCGCGGACTTGCAAAATATAATCTTAAATTATATAAAGAGTCAATATCTGACTATAATATGGCTATTAAAAATAATCCTAATGATGCAGCTTCTTATGTAAACAGGTCTGTAGCTTATTTTAAAATAAAAAATTATGACAAAGCATTTCAGGATATTTGTGCAGCAGGAGATTTAAGATATGCTCTTGATAAAGCATATTTTATGAAAGTTAAAAAAATGGCAGGAAAATAAGAGCTTGTAAAGAAATAAAGTATGAGGAATAGAATTTGAAATTTGAAATATAGAACAAAAAATAATAATATTTACGAATGATTTATTTTTTAGTTACTATTCAACTTGCCAGAAATGTTTACTATATTTATAAACTATTGTAATTAATAGTCATTGATTGTCATTAATAGTCATTAATAGTCATTTTTAAAAAATTAGAGAATATGAAATTAGAAGAATTGAAAGTATATCAGTTATCAATGGAAATTGGTGAAAAGGTCTGGGATATAGTTATTAAATGGAATTATTTTGCAAAAGACACTATTGGTAAACAATTGGTTAGATCTGTAGATTCAATATCTGCAAATTTGAGTGAAGGATTTGGGCGATATCATTATAATGAAGCAAAACACTTTTGCTATTATTCAAGAGGTTCATTATATGAAACGAAAACTTGGCTGACCAAAGCATACAATCGCAAATTGATTTCAGAAAATAGTTTCAATATATTTATGAATGACATCAACATCATTGGAATTAAGTTAAACAATTATATCAACTCTATCGGAACAAAATCAAAAAAACAAAGTGATAATGGATGACTATAAATGACGGTGAAGCCAAATGATTAAAAAGAAATGTTTAAAATGAACTAAAATTAGAAATGCTTACGAATAACCATTGACCGAATACTTAAGTCAATTAATAACAGCAAAGATAAATGACAACTAATGACAGTGAGCATAGCGAACAAATGACTACTAATGACTTAATGTTATTACGGCTCTACTGAGCTTGCCGAAGTGCAAAATATAATCACATAAAGTATATTTATGGGATTAATAATTTTTTATACCTGAATAGATACATTTTTTGTATTTTTGTAATATAATTTATATATATTATGTTAAAATATCCACCCAAAATACTTATTGCCTTTGGAGAAGCAGCTACTGGCAATAAAAAATTACTAAAATGGTTAATAGAAAATAATTATCCTGAATTAGCAGCTGTTGCAGATTGTATTCAATCAAGATGTAAAAAATGCGGAAAAGAGGCATTTGACTGGCTTGTAAAATATAATTACCATCAGTATGCTGCTCTGTGTGATTCTATTCGTGGCAATGAAGATTCATATTCATGGTTAAAAAAAAACAAATTTGATTTTTTAGTAATACTTATTGATGCTTTTTATGAAGAAAAAGAAGCTATTGACTGGTTAAGAAAAGAAAACTTAGATATTTTTGTTATAATTACACAAAAAATAAAAATGTTTTTAGAAAATAAAAGGAATTCCAAAGGCGATTATCATAAATTTAGTTTTTGGTCTTAAAAAAAATCATATAGTTGAAAATTCCAATAAAAATTGGAAAATATTCTATTTGCCAACTTGTATATTTATCCACATTTTGAATATCCGCATGATTTACATACCAAGCATCCTTCCTGATAAACCAATCCTTCAGGGTCTCCACATTTAGGGCATTTTTTATTAGCAGCATAAGTGCCATTAGGTATATATTTTTTCAAAGCTCTTTCTACTCCAACTTTCCATGTATTAATTGTGTCAGTATTAAAATTAAGGTTAGATATAAGATGCACAGCAAAAGGGAGAGGCATTCCGTGACGTAATATGCCGGATATTAGTTTAGCATAGTTCCAGTATTCTTTATCAAAAGACCTTGACAATCCTTCTATTGTTGTTTTATATCCATCTTTATCTTCATATTGAAAGTCATAGCGATTTTTCTTTTCTTTTGATTTATTTTTTATCACCCATCCTTTTTGTACCCAACTTGGGATATAAAAGCCCTCTGCTTTTCCTGTAAATATTTCATAAGGTCTTCCTTTAAGTAGTCCTACAACGGCTATCCATTTTTCATAGTCATTTTGAAATCTTAAAATTTCAGCTTCTATTTTTTCAGGACGATAAGGAGCGTTTGTTTCTTTAAACTCATTTTTTGTTTCATCTTTTTTATCAGAGATAAGCACACCTGCTCTTGACCCTTCTCTATATACAGTAATTCCTTTACATCCGGATTTCCATGCTGTTTTATATATTTCGCCGACAAGTTTTTCATCGGTTTCTTTGGGTATATTAACTGTTACGCTTATAGAATGATCTACCCATTTTTGTATAGCTCCCTGCATTTTTACTTTTGCCAGCCAATCAACATCGTTTGCTGTTGCTTTATAATAAGGAGATTTTCTTACTATCTCCTGCAATTTATCTTTATCATAATGTTTTACTTCTTCAATATCATAATTATTTATTTTCAACCATTTTAAAAATTTTGGATGAAACACATTATATTCTTCCCATGAATCACCTGTTTCATCAACAAAAGATATTTTGACATTTTTATCATTAGGATTTACTTTTTTTCTTCTTTTATAAAACGGTAAAAATACAGGTTCTATGCCGGAACTGGTTTGAGTCATTATGCTTGTAGTTCCTGTTGGAGCTATTGTCAGCAAAGCTATGTTTCTTCTTCCATAAGTTTTCATATCTTCGTAAATATCAGGACTTGCATTTTTTATACGATTTATAAAAGGATTATTTTCTTCTCTTTTATAATCAAATATAGGGAAAGCTCCTCTTTCTTTAGCTAATATAGTAGAAGATCTGTATGCTTCTAAAGCTAATGTTTTATGTACTTCTACTGAAAAATCAATAGCTTGCTTTGTTCCATATCTTGCTCCGAGTGCTGCCAGCATATCTCCCTCTGCTGTAACTCCCATCCCCATTCTTCTGCCTTGTATTCCTTTATTTTTAATATTTTTCCAAAGATTTATTTCTGTTCTTTTAATTTCACCACTCTCATTGTCCAAATTAATTTTTTTAAGTATTTCATCAATTTTTTCTAATTCCAAATCAATAATATCATCCATTATTCGTTGTGCATATCCAATATGTTCTACAAATAATTCAGAATTAAAACTTGCTTGTTTTGTAAATGGATTATCAACATAGCTGTATAAATTTATTGCTAACAATCGGCAACTATCATACGCACATAAAGGTATTTCTCCGCAGGGATTAGTACAAATGGTCTTAAATCCCAAATCTGAATAGCAATCAGCTATGGATTCTTTAATTACTGTATCCCAGAATAGAATTCCCGGTTCAGCAGATTGCCAGGCATTATGAACAATTTTGTTCCATAATTGTTCAGGGTCTGTTTTTTTAACTATTTTTGGATGAGCAGAATCTACAGGAAACTGCTGTTTATATTCTTTTCCTTCAATAAGTGCATTCATAAAATTATCGCCTATTTTAACAGAGATATTTGCACCTGTAACTTTTCCCTGTTCAAGTTTTGCATCAATAAAATCCTTTATATCCGGATGCTTAACAGACATACTCAGCATAAGAGCACCGCGTCTTCCATCCTGTGCTACTTCTCTTGTTGAATTAGAATATCTTTCCATAAAAGGGACAATACCGGTAGAAGTTAATGCACTATTTTTGACCTGACTTCCACGAGGTCTGATATGTGATAAATCATGCCCTACCCCACCTCTTCTTTTCATCAACTGAACCTGCTCTTGGTCAATTTTCATTATACCACCATAAGAGTCAGAAGGACCTTCATTACCAATGACAAAACAATTAGACAGAGAAGCTATTTGAAAATCATTTCCTATTCCTGACATTGGACCTCCCTGAGGAATTATATATTTAAAATTTTTAAGCAGTTCAAATATTCTTTCTTCTGTTAAAGGATTAGGATATTTTTTTTCAATTCGTGATATCTCTTTTGCCAGTCGTCTGTGCATATCATCAGGAGTAAGCTCATAGATATTTCCATCACTATCTTTTAATGCATATTTATTAACCCATACATTTGCTGCTAATTTATCACCTTTAAAATATACAGTAGATTTTTCTATTGCTTCTTTATAAGAATGACTAATCATTTTTTTTTGTTTTGTTTCATTTTTATTAACCTGTGCTGTCAGACAGTTGCCTGATTCAGTATCAACAATTTTTATATCTTTTAATTCCTTTATTTCATTTTTAGGTGTTTCTTTATCTGCATTAGTTAACTTTGTCCTTGCTTTTAATACTTCATTATAAGTATCAGTTTCTGATTCTGTATTTGTTACCGAATTTGTTTCTGTATTGATTTTAACGGGAAAAAGATTATTATCCATAATAATAAAAAAAAAAATGATTAAAAAAATGATTGAATTTTCTTATACAAATCACCTAATGCAGATATATTAATGTGATTTTGAAAGAAGATATTTTGAGAGGGCTAAAATAAGAAGATAATTTAAAATTTTTTGATAACTTTTTAATAACTTATAATAACTTATAAACAATTTATATTTTTCTTATTCAAATACACTACTGTCCGACTAAAAATAATTTAGAATGATAAAACGCCCTATTGATAATGT
>CAZZDX010000182.1:0-6642 GCA_964653185.1 uncultured Bacteroidales bacterium | reverse complement strand
GGTTCTGATGCACTTTTCAGTAATACAACAGGATATAAAAATACCGCCAATGGTTATTATGCACTTTATTCAAATACAACAGGATATAATAATACCGCCAATGGTTATTATGCACTTTATTCAAATACAACAGGATATAAAAATACCGCCAATGGTTATTATGCACTTGTATTAAATACAACAGGAAATTTTAATACCGCCAATGGTTATTATGCACTTTATTCAAATACAACAGGAACTGGGAATACCACAAATGGTTATTTTGCACTTACTTTTAATACAACAGGAAATTATAATACCGCATTAGGTTATTATGCTTTTTTTTCTGGTGGTGCTTATGAAAATAGTACAGCACTTGGTTACAATGCAGCAATTACTGCAAGTAACCAAATAAGATTGGGTAATAACTCTGTTACAAGCATTGGTGGTTATCCTGCATGGACAAGTCTAAGTGATAAGCGTTTTAAAAAAGATGTCAGGGAAAATGTGCCTGGGTTAAATTTTATTATGAAGTTAAAACCTGTAACCTATCATCTTGATATGAATGCCATAGCAAGATTTTTAAATACACCGGATAGTTTACGATTAAAAGATGCTGAAGCAATAAAAGCAAATATGCTACAAACAGGTTTTCTTGCACAGGATGTAGAAAAATCTGCTAAGGAAATTGGCTTTGATTTTAGCGGCGTTGATGCACCAAAAAATGAAAATGACCATTATGGCTTACGTTATGCTGAATTTGTAGTTCCTCTGGTAAAAGCAGTTCAGGAACAACAAAAAGAGATAGAATTACTTAAAAAAGAAATAGAATTACTTAAGAAGAATAAATAAAGATGTGAGTAAATTCTGATTTACCCCGTTTGATGTTATCCTATGGTGTAAAGTTGTGATATTTAGTCAATAGAACATTTTCCGTAACTTCTCAATAAGTTGTGGCAGATAGTTAAACCGAACAATAGAACCCCGATACGCTCATATTTCGCTACGGGGCAGGCATTTGAACAATAGAATTAAGAATAGCGAAGTAAAAATGAACAATCAGGCAACTGCCTGATGGGATTTGTTTGAAAGTTAAAAGTTTGAATTTGGGATTTTCTAATTGGGATTTATTTTGAATTTGGAATTTTGAACTTGGAATTTATTTTTAATTAATGGTTCTTCGATAAAATGTGTGGAAAAAATATTGGACAGACAAAAATTATAATTGACATAAAAAATGACCAATATCCAATGTACCGAGGTCTAATTGGTCATTAGAAATTGGAATTTGATTAGGTCAATTAGGTTAATTAGAGCAATTAGAAATTTAATTATCATTAACATGTTTTTAATGATAAAATTGTAAGAGATAAATTTATACCATTATACATATATACTCTCTTTCACCCATAAAAAATACCGAAGTGCCAATTAATATCATTACTTTTTGAGAGGATACAAAAAAATATTGTCTGTGATAAATTATCTAAATAAAATTTGTTCTCTGTCAGGTCCAACAGATATAAATGATACCGGCACTTTTGTTTCCTGCTCAATAAAATTAATATAATCTGAAAGTTCTTTTGGTATTTGTTTTATTGAATCTATTTTTCCAATATCAGTATTCCAGCTTTTAAATTCTTTGTATATTGGAGTGATATTTTCTTTTGTTATCTCATAAGGCAGGTAGTTGATTACGTTTCCTTTGTATATATAATTTGTGCAAGCTTTAAATTTATCAAAATCACTTAAAATATCTATTTTACTAATTATAAGGTCTGTAACACCATTTAGCATTATAGAATATTTCAGAGCAGGAATATCCAGCCAACCGCATCTTCTTGGTCTTCCTGTTGTGGCACCAAATTCATGCCCTTTGTTTTGAAGTTTTTTACCATATTCATCAAATAATTCTGTTGGAAAAGGTCCGTTTCCTACACGAGTGCAATATGCTTTGGATATTCCAAAGACCTTGCCTATTTTGTTAGGTGCAATACCTAATCCTGTGCATACTCCTGCGCAAATAGTATTTGATGAAGTAACAAAAGGATATGAACCAAAATCAATATCAAGTAAAGTGCCCTGAGCTCCTTCAGCTAATACGGATTTGTTTTTTTGTAAAGCATCATTTATAAAATACTCACTATCAATAAGTTGCATTGATTTCAAAAATTCAATTGCATTAAACCATTTTTCTTCATATATTTTAAATTTATATCCATCTATCAGATATTCATCATAGTTAAAGCCATAAGAATCAATAATTTGCAAATGATGTTTTTTTAATGACTCATATTTATTTTTGAAATCAGGAGAAAATATATCGCCTGTTCTGATATTATTTCTATTGATTTTGTCAGTATATGCAGGTCCTATTCCTTTAAGAGTGGAGCCAATTTTTAACTTTCCTTTGGCTGTTTCATAAGTTGCATCAAGCAATCTGTGAGTAGGCAATATAAGATGTGCTTTTTTTGATATTAACAGATTGTCTTTTGCATTAATATTAGCATTTTTTAAGTCATTTATCTCTTTATTTAATATTACAGGGTCAATTACAACTCCATTGCCTATTATATTAGTAACATTTTTGTGAAATATCCCTGAAGGTATTATATGTAATACATATTTATTTTTATCAAATTCAATAGTATGTCCTGCATTAGCTCCGCCTTGAAATCTTGCAACTATGTCATATTTAGATGTTAACACATCAACTATTTTTCCTTTTCCTTCGTCTCCCCATTGAAGACCCAATAATACATCAACTTTCATATATTTATATTTTTAACAAGACATAAGACACAAGTAAAAATTAAAAATTCGTAATCTGCTAATCTGCTAATCCTCTAATCTGTTATTTTGATTATATCTCCTGCTTGATAATAATTTTTCGGTCTTTCATTTTTTTAAATAATCAATATATCCATTAATGTTTTTAATTATTTTAAATATATCTGATTTGAATTCTTCAAATGTTTCTTCTGATATATAATTTTCGTCTAATGCAACAGTAAAATTGTCTAACAGTTCATAAAGAGAACCTCTTGATTGTCGGCAGAATTGTATATTTTCTTTATAATGATATCTGCCGTATCCCTGTGCAATATCAGATGTTATTGCTCTTGATACTATGGTCATTCGTTCAATTAATTTATGTTCTTCATCAAAAGGGAATGTTTTTATTAGTTCAAAATTTTTTTTCCTTAATTCTCTGCTTTCTTTCCAAACATCTAATGTTTCAAAAGTTGATTTTATGTTTACTGACTCCATATTTCTTTTGTATTTATAGATTAATGTTATATTTTTTATGCTGAATTAAAGTTCAAATTTATTTATTTATTTATTTTATTTGCTTAATATAAATGTAATGTAATATAATTTTAAATCTTAACACGTAATACTTTTTTTATACCATCAACTTTTTCCATGTTTTTAATTAAATAATCTAATCGCTGTTTATCTTGTATAAAAAGAGCAATAGTTCCTTCAAATATTCCATCATTACTATCAAAATTAATAGATTGAATATTAATATTTAGTTCACTGGATATAATTTTTGTAATACTACTTACAATTCCAACTTTATCTATACCTGTAAATTTTATTTTGGCTAAAAAAACCAAAGAATTTTCATCAATCCATTTTACTTGTATAATTCTGTTTCCATATTTTGACATTAATTGAGTTGCATATTTACAATTTGTTCTGTGAATCTCTATTTTTTCATCTGAAGATATAAGTCCAAAAACCTTATCGCCTGATATAGGATTACAACATGAAGCAAAATTATATTTTATCTTACTTGTTTTATCTCCAAGTAATAATGCATTATGTTTATCTTTTAAATTGATTATCTCTTTTTTAATTATCTTATCTTCTGTTTTTTTTGATTTAGCAAAAGGATTTTTAAAATTTATATATTTATGCCATGTTTTATTGTCATTATAAAAAGTTTTAAATTCTTTAATTCCTATTTTTTTTGTTGCAACATTATAAAACATATCCTGTTCTGTATCTATATTATAATATGCTTTAAGTTTATTGATATTAGAACTATCATATTTAAGTTTTACTTGCTCAAAAAATTCTTTAAGTATTTTTTCTCCTTGTATAATTAAGCCCTTTTTTTCTTTTTTTATAAATTCTTTTATCTTGCTTTTTGCTCTGGCTGTAACTGCTAATTTAAGCCAATCTTCTTTAGGTCTTTGTTTTTCTGATGTAATTAGTTCTATTTGGTCACCACTTTTTAGTTCGTATTTAAGAGGCACTAACTTATGATTTACATTTGCACTAATACAGTTATTGCCTATCTGTGTATGTATTCCATAAGCAAAATCAAGAATTGTAGAACCAGCAGGTAATGTTCTTAATTCTCCTTTTGGTGTAAACACAAAAATTTCTTTTGAAAAAAGATTGAGTTTAAAGTCATCAACAAAATCAAGAGCATCTGACTCATTACTCTTAAGTAGTTCGCTTATTCTAATTAACCATTTATCTAAACTGCTTTCCTGTTTAACGGACTCTTTATATTTCCAGTGAGCAGCATATCCCTTTTCTGCTATTTGATCCATCTTTTCTGACCTTATTTGGACTTCAACCCAATCGCCTGTCTTACTCATTACTGTTGTATGTAATGCTTCATAGCCATTTGCCTTAGGTATAGAAATCCAATCACGCAAACGGTCAGGATTGGGACGGTATAAATCTGTGATCATAGAATAGACATTCCAGCAGTCATTTTTTTCATTTTCTAAAGAAGAATCAATTATTATCCTTATAGCAAACAAATCATAAACTTCTTCAAAAGATATTCCTTTTTTCTTCATCTTATTCCAAATAGAACTTATAGATTTTATTCTGTCAATTATTTTATGTTTAATATTTTTTACTTTAAGTGCTTTTGTTATTGGATATTTAAATTTATTGATGAATTTCTTCCTTTCTAATTCAGTTTCTTTAATTCTTAATAATATAGATTGATAAATTTCCGGATCTATATATTTTAATGATAAATCTTCTAATTCGTCTTTAATATTATAAAGGTTAAGTCTATGAGCAAGAGGAGCGTATATATAAACAGTTTCAGAAGCAATTTTAAGTTGCTTTTCATGAGGCATTGCATCCAAAGTCCTCATATTATGCAATCTGTCAGCTATTTTGATAAGTATAACACGGACATCATCAGACAAAGTAAATAGCATCTTCTTAAAGTTCTCTGCCTGAATAGAATATGATGTTGATTGGTCAAAAATCTCTGAAATCTTAGTTAGCCCATCAATAATTTTTGCTATCTCTTTACCAAATATTCCTCTTATGTCATCTAAAGTATAGTCCGTATCTTCAACAACATCGTGTAATAAAGCACAAACAACAGATGTAACATCAAGACATATCTCAGTAGTAATTATACGTGCTACTGCAATAGGATGATAAATATAGGGCTCACCTGTTTTCCTCCTCATATCTTTATGAGCATCTACAGCAAGCTCAAAAGCTTTTCTTATAAGTTTATTATCTTGTTTACTTGTATTTTTACAAGCACTTAATAAACTCCTGTATCTTTTTAATATCTCTTTCCTTTCAACTTCTGTATCAATTAAATAATTCATATCTTAATTTCTTACTAATAATTTTTTTCCTATAGCCCAAACCCTCGGAATTTTAAAAACCCCGAGGGTTTTTTTGGCAACTGCCAGACTATTTAACGGGGTAAATAATTTGATTATTGTGATTTGTTATTTTTAATATTTAGTATAAGTTTTGACTTTACGAACAAACTCTAACTTTTTAATACAAAAATACATTAAAATATTATTCTTTTTAAAAAATATTTTTTTATTTTTTAAAAATTAAATTATCTTTGCATATTCTTTTAAAAAAATATTAACCTTAAAAATAATTATTATGAAAAAAATTATTCTATCAATTGCTATTTTAACAATTTATTTTTCTGTTTTTGCTCAAACAGTTGTTTTTAACGAAGATTTTGAATCCGGTTTAAGTGTAACTTCTTCCGGCACACCAGTATGGGCTGTTAGTACAAATCTGTTTAACAGTGGCTCAAAATCCGACTCAAACAGAGTAGCTACAAATGACACTTCATATTTAACCACTAATGCATTTAACACTGTTGGTAATTCGTTTGTTATCCTTGAGTTTGCTCATATATGCAAAATAGAATCACAAGATGCAGCTGAAATACAGGTATCTAATAATAATGGCGTAAGCTGGACAACTTTAACAGAAACAGAATATTTAGGCACGGGCTTGTTTACAGCATCAACAGGTAATAAATTTACCGCTAACACATATTCCGGATGGTTATCAGGAAATAATGGTGCTATCCCTGCAAGTTCATGGTGGAGAAACGAACAGTTTGATATATCTTCAATAGCAGCAAATGAAACACAGGTTAAAGTTCGCTTTATCCTTCGTGATGCAAATGGTAATGGAAATAATGGAAATTATGGCTGGCTAATAGATGATATTAAAGTAACTGCTGCTACTTATGAATTTACTCCTCCTGTTATTAACTTTAATGCTCCTGTTCTTCAGGATACTGTTTATTCTACAGGACCTTTTGAAATATCTGCCGAAATTACTGATGCTTTCGGTATTGACACTGCTTATATTGTATATAATGTTAATGGAGGAACTAACGAT
>CAZZDX010000181.1:0-6687 GCA_964653185.1 uncultured Bacteroidales bacterium | reverse complement strand
AGTTCATAAATTTTCAGAATATATATATCATTAGCCCCGTCCTGAAGGACGGGGCTAATGATAATAAAATAAAATTTAATTTATGAATAATTCCTGTTAATAAAAACTAAAATCAGTTAGCATTTATAATTTTAAGTTGTTCAATAGCATTTTTTGCTACATCATTAAATGCTTTTGAAATAAAAGTATCATTATCCAATGCTACGGGTTTACCTTTATCTCCTGATTCACAAACACTTTCAGTCAAAGGAATTTGTCCTAAAAACGGGACATTTAATTCTTCTGCTAATTTTTTGCAACCTTGTTTTCCAAAGATATAATATTTGTTGTCAGGCAGTTCAGTCGGAGTAAAATAAGCCATGTTTTCAATTAGTCCTAAAACAGGAACTTTTATACTGGCTTGACTAAACATATTCACTGCTTTTCTTGCATCGGCAAGAGCAACATTTTGAGGTGTGCTTACAACGATTATGCCTGTTATATCAACTTTTTGAGCTAATGTTATTTGAATATCGCCTGTTCCCGGTGGCAAGTCAACTATTAGATAATCCAATTCTCCCCAGTTTCCATCAGATAGCAACTGAGACAAAGCTTTTGAAATCATAGGACCTCGCCATATTAATGCTTTATCAGTATTGACAAAAAATCCTATTGAAAGTAAACTAATACCATATTTTTTTATTGGCTCAATCATTTGCTTCCCATCTTTTTCAATGACAGAAGGATTGGAATCCACAACATCAAACATTATATGTATTGACGGACCATGAATATCAGCATCTATGAGTCCGACTTTTGCACCTGTTTTTGATAAAGCAACTGCAAGATTTGCTGCAACAGTGGACTTGCCAACACCTCCCTTGCCCGAACAAACTGCTATTATATTTTTAACATTACTAAGGACTTTATCATTATCATCAACCGTTTCTATGGCTTTTGCCGTGATATTCCCTTTTATGTCAGCATCTTTATCAACATAATCAAATATTGCCTGAACACATTTTTGCTTTATTAAATCTATTTGTGGGTCATTGGACTTTTTAAAGATAATTGAAAAGCTAATTTTACTGCCATCAATTTTTAAGTCCTGAATCATATTCAAGGATACTAAATCTTTATCCGTTGGAAGGTAAATGACATGCTCAAGTGCTTCAAATACCTGCTGTTTTGTATAACTCATAATATATAATTATAATTTTTGTAAATTTATATTTTTGCCAAAAATAATAAATATTTAGAATCATTAGTGTCCGACAAAAAATCAGGAATTGGTTAAAATGCTTGAAATCATTTAAAATTACAACAAGTCACCCTTACAGGGCTTTTATTTTATTATTACATTTTTTACTAAAATATTACTTTGGAAATAACGGCTAATGATTTTTTATAATAATTAATTTATCTGTTGAAATTACTTTATCATTAACGAGTATTCTGTAAGAATAAACCCCTTTGTTTAAACTCTTTGTTGAAACATTTACCTTGTTATTATTACCGGGCAATTGCCTGCTCATAACTTTATTTCCCAAAACATCATATAATTCAAAATATGTATTTTTTTTAATTGGGCTGTTAAATTCTATTGTTATTCGCTCTTTTGCAGGATTGGGATAAAGTTTTACAATGTCATTATTTATTGTTAATCTAAAATCCTTACTGCATACTATTTACTCATAACTCATAATTTTCTTTCATCTTATCAAGCTTACCACACCGTTTTTTGTAATTTCTTTGCCTTGTGTTGTTGTGCCTTTAAACATATAAACATAGTTTGCTGTTGGTTGTTTTTCTCCTTTATATACGCCGTTCCAGCCTCTGGATTGCTCGTTTGTTTCAAAGACCTTTAAGCCCCACCGATTAAATATTTTTATTTCCATATTTTTAAGCCCGCCTCTTACATATAATATATCATTTTGCCCGTCATTGTTGGGTGTAAATGCTGTGGGGATAAATATTTCAGAATTAGTTTCTGTTTCTGCTGTATCTTCATATAATACTACTGATACATCATCTATGTAATAATACGAATGTACAGAAGCATTATTTTCAACAAGTATTGTATCTGTATCATCTTTAAAATTACCAATAGTAATATATTTCTCCCCCCCACTTGCAATAAATGTTCCTGAAATTAAAGTCCATTTTGTTTTACTTATAGGTGGATTATTTAATGAATTGGTTATTTGTGGAATATATGGTAAATAAAGCGCTGTTGAATCTATAACAATCTCTTTAGAAAGATAAGCACCCATATTTTTCATTGCATATTTAGAACTTTCAGCTAAGTTTACATAAAATGAAACATAATATTTTTTGCTATTAATTAAGGTATCTATCAATTTTACTTCTATATACTCTCTTACGTTAGAAAAACCTAGATTTAAAACATATATACCAGCATAAGCAATCCCCTCTTTTGCATATTGATATCCAAATATATTATCAGGAATTCCAAATTTATTACTAGTGTCGCACTGATTGAAATAATCAGGAGTAGGTTTAGGGGTTACATCAGGGTGTAATGCAGGATTAAACCATGGTGGAGCTAAATTAATTTGACTGAATGTATTTGGACATCCAATAGTATCTTCAAAGCTTGGATTAGGCACAAGATTTTGAGAACACAAACTAAAAGAAACACAAAATAATATTACTGATAAATATATTTTCATTATTTTATTATAATTAATTTATCTGTTTTAACAAGTTTATTATCAGTTGTTATTTTATAAAAATATATTCCCTGAGATAAATTTTTTATACATAAAATATTTTTGCCTTGTTTTAACTTATATCTTAGTATTTTATCTCCTAATAAACTAAATATTTCAAAATAAGATTTTTGCTCTTTATTATTAAAATCAGATATAACAATTATTTCGTCTTTTGCAGGGTTGGGATATACACTTATATGCTGAGTATTATTATTATTTATTATTATATTTTTATTACTACCCTGGACTCCTGTTAATTCGCAGGAATTATAATATGTTGTTCCAAAACTGTCTGCTTGTGCCAGTAATACTCTTGCCTGATAAACAGCCAGTCCGTCAGTAAAAGGACATTTGTTTGCAAGTATTTTTAAATCACTTATTTGTTGAGAATTCAAATTATTTCCGTTAATCTGATTATTAATACAGATTTCATTTATTATTTTTAAGTTATCCTCAATATTATTATTGCAAATTATTGCATTGCATTCATATTGGGCATTTTGCAGGTCTTGCAGATTAGTATATTGGTCGGGACTGGTTATAAACCGGTTTAATTTTGTTAATGAACCCATAGATACAAGTTCAGTGCTGTCTTTAAATGTATGTAATACAATGTCACTGGAAATATCAACAGAATCTATCAAAAGATTGTAAAACAAACTTTGTTTGTTAAGCCATTTGGCATTATTATCATTAGCAGGGAAACTGATTTGGTTTTTTGCAATCCTGTGTGCTCCTTTTAATAAACGGTGAAACGGGCCAACAGGTCCAATAGTATGATGACAAGCAGGTCCGAAAAAAGGACTGTTATTTATATAAAATATATTTATTTGGGAAGAAGTAATATCATAAAAATTAGGATCCGGGTTATAAAAAGCAGGGGAAGACCTTACATAAAAAGGAGAATCATATCCATTTGTAAAGTCAGAGGTATAAGTATCAGCATAAGAACTGTTAAACCATTTGTTATAGCTTGGTTGTGTAAGAGGTGGTTTATCAGGGTTATCCTGTGGTCCTACAAATCCGTTATTATTCAGCCAGAAGCCAATTTTACATTTTTGCATAGAATTATTAAAGATATCAGAAGCCATAGTTCCTGAGCATTGTATTCCATAGCCAAGGTTACGAATACTGTTGCAATATATATAACTGGCAGGACTGATAGAAGCATAAACTCCGCCAACCCAGCTATTGTCTGAAGCAGGCACACTTTTAATAAAGTTGTTTGTTATTTTAGAACCATAATTTCCTTTTATTTCAATACCTTTTACAGCAAAATGTTGTATTGGTGTTGGTTTAACAGTAATATTATTGTCATTAATAATGGCTTTGTTCAGGTTTACTGCTTTAATGCCGGTAATTGCATTTTTAATAGTATTGTTATATACGGTATATTTTGCTCCTGTGTTTGTTGAGCTTAGTTCGTTCATAGAAATAGCTGTTCCATATGGGCTGGTAGTATATTTTATTTGATTCCAACAGATTTTTGCAGAATCTCTAAAATTTTTATAAGCATATATACCAGTCCCAACATTTTTCATTTTATTTTGGTTTATCAATACATTGTTATTTTTACATAATCCTGTAAAGTAAACCCCATAAGTTGTAATATTTGAAAATTCATTATTTGTTACTGTCAGGTCAATATTTGTTTCAGCATATATTGCTTTAACACAATTTGTAAAGATATTTTTATTAAATAAATTACCACCAATAATTAATTTGTTTTTTATAATATTTAGCGGAGGAAATAAAGGATAGCCGGTAGCCCATATAGCACAAGCGCCACCAGGGTAAAATGGGATAATATAAATATTATTAAATCTGTTGTTAATAATTTTCACATTAGATTTGCTGGTTTTTATTCCTATATCCATATTACTAAAGTAGTTTTGTGCATTAGGCGAATTTTCACCAATAACAATACCATCTCCTGTATTATAATCTCCAACATTGTTAATTTCAATGCCATATTTTGTTCTTTGAGCACTTACAGAAGGATATTGTGGTAATAATATACTGTCACAAATCAGATTACTTCTTCTTATTATTCCCTGATGAGCATGATAATAGGGTTTAACAACAATATGTTTATAGTTTTTATTAAAAGTAGTTCCTTCTATATCAAAATTTCCGCCATTTTCAGAGACAACAGCATTTTTAGCATCCTGAATTGTAGCTTGTCTAACAACCAGTGTTGCAGTAGAATCTTTAATATAAATACCATCCCACATAACGTCATTGCATGCTTTTAAGGTGCATCCAGATTTGTCCAATATTTTAAATGTTTTATCCGGATTAACAATTATTTTAGCATTAGTGGCTAAATATACTATACATCCTCTTTTTATTGTTCCATTGGAATTAATCGTTAAGTTTCCATTAATAACAATTATCTTTCCTTCCTTTGTAAAATTATCATTAATAACAGTATCATGATTAAATACAATATCTGCACCCGGTATAATGCAGCAAGGAAAAACCTTAAAGCTTGCTGTTGACTGGCAACCATTGTCATCAGTAGCAGTAACTATTATTGTGCCTCCATCAGGATAGCTGGCCCAGTCAATAGTAAAAGAATTTCCTGTAAAAGGAGTTGGGGATGTAATACCTTGTATTTCATATTCATAAGTACAACTTAAACAAAGATTTTCAACTATGTAGGTTTCAGTAATTTCACATGTATTATCATATCCTGATTCAGAAACAATTTCAGGTTGATCCGGTAAAGGATAAACCCTTACTGGCTTGGTAATATGATAAAAACCACTTAAATCTCCTATAGTTAAAACAACATTATAAATACCGGCACTATTATAAATATGTGAAGGGTTTTGAACGTTTGAATAAGTACCATCACCAAAATCCCATTCCCACGAGATAATTTGGTCTTCACAAGGAGATGATAAATCAAAGAAAAATGTAGTATCTCCCAGACAAACTTCTGTTGAAGTAAAATCCGGTTGAGGATGTATTACAGTAACAACAACATCATCACTAGCAGTGCATCCATAGTCATTTGTAACTGTAAGAGTATAAGTTGTAGTAGTTGTAGGGCTTACTGTTATTGAAGATGTGGTATCCCCTGTACTCCACAGATAAGACAAGAAATGATCAGGTGTTGGCTGTGGTGGTCCTTGTAATGTTACACTTTCTCCTGAACATATTTCCTGGTCAGGACCTAAGTCAAATGTTGGATTTGGATAAACAGTAACAACAACATCATCAGTATTAGAACATTCCATAACATAAATATCAAAACATTCATGTTCTTCTTTAATAGTAAGAATATAAGTTGTTGTTATGGTTGGGCTTGCCACAGGGTGATGTGACGCTGGATTATTCAAACCTTGTATTGGACTCCATTCATAAGCATAACCCATACCTAATCCATCTCCGAGTGTTACACTATCACCTGAACATATTTCTTTATCAGAACCCGCATTTGCATTTGGTAATGGATATACGTAGATTGTACTACCCCCACTACCACTAAAGTTACCATCAAGATATAAAAAATGTTGATAACTTGTTGTAACACTTGGTGTAACTATTATAGAATCCAAATTTTCCTGTCCTATTAGAGAAGAATCTGGGGGGCTTGATGACCATAAATGAGTAACTGTATATGGTTCTCCTCCAATTATTTCAACCCATATTGAAGCGGTATCACCTAAACAAATGCAAATTGGTTCAGCATGATGAATAACAGCAAATCTTATTAAACAAATTTTAAAATAGCCATTAACTTCCTGTTGCTGTTCAACTTTAATATAATATGTATTACCTGTTGTCAAATTATTTGCAGATATGGTTAAACTGTCTCCATTGTCTAAACTTTTGTGTGCTGTTTGTTGCAAATTGTCGCAGGTTCCCTGATATAAGTATATGTCCCTGATATTAGCAACAGGAGTGTCCTGTGGTAATATAACACTTATTATGCTATTAGTTGTGTCAGCAATAAATTTAAACC
>CAZZDX010000180.1:0-6703 GCA_964653185.1 uncultured Bacteroidales bacterium | reverse complement strand
AATATTCTACTTTATTTATATTAAAGACAAATCATTTTTTACAAGAATTTATACAAAATCAGAATTAATATTTAACAAGTTATTAAAGAAAAATAGTTTTAAGATAATACTTATTTTATGTCTAATAATAATTTATTATATAATTTTTTTACAAAAAGTTCATTTTACAGATTATGCTGATATTAATGGCGATGCTCTTCAGTATCAATCAATAGGTGTAAATTTTGCAAAAGGACATGGATTTCAAAGACAAGGCAAGATAGAAGATGTTGATGTATATAAGTTTGATTATTATACTGACTATACAATGTTTGATAAGTTTAATAATTCAAAACCCGGTTATGATTTTTATATAACTCCCGGTTATCCGTTATTTCTCGGTGTAACATATAAAATATTTGGTGTTAAGCCAATAGTTGTAAAAAGCATACAGTTATTGTTGTTAATTATAGTTGCTGCATTTTTACCATTAATAGGTCATTATTTTTGGAAATTTTCGGGTTTTATCAGCGGATTAATTGCAAGTCCTGTTTTTATTGCTTATAATTACAAACTCTCTGAAGGAATACAGACAGAACCATTGATTGTATTTTTTGTTTTTTTGATAGTGTTGTCTTATATGTATTTTAAATCAAAAAATAATTTATTATCATCTGTTATTCTTGGTGTTGTTTTTGGATTAGGTTTATTGATTAAAGGAACGTTTGTGTTTATCCCATTTTTGTTTTTCTTATACTTGTTAATCAGATATTACAAAGAAAAAAATAAAAATATATTAAAAAATCTCTTAGTAATGCTAACAGTATTTGTTTTAACAATAATTCCATGGTCAATATATGCTACAAAAAAAGCCCATTCTTCTAATATTTTATTTAAACATATAAAAGAAGTTTTGTTAGATAACAAAATTTCAGAGCAACAAAAAACACATATACTAAATAGCATTTCGCCTTATTCTATCAAATCATTTTTATTAAATGATAGTATATGCAAAAAAGATAAAGCAGATAAACTAAGCAGTATGATAAAAAATAATAAATTAATTATTTTATCTACTAATAAAGACAACATTTTGTTAGATGGCAATAATGAGTATGCTACAGATGGAAGATGGCATCCTGAATGGCGAAAAGATATAAAAAACAGAGATAAATATTTTTATAATAACGATAATATTGGAAGTTCACGGTCTGTAAAAAGAACAATTAATTTTTATAAACATCATCCTAAGTTGATATATAAACTGCCTATAGCCAAAATAACAACAGGATATACTTACTTTCCTTTATTATGTATTATTATGATTTTATTTATTATTGAGTCCTTTGGTTTTCTTATTTATAAATATATTAAAAACAAATTGTATTATATATCTTATTTAAAATTTTCAATAATTTTTATTGCTTTAATGCTTATTACATTCGCTTTATATTGGTATAAAATTTATTTATTCTTTAATATTAACAATCATTTTCTTATATTAATATTGCCTTTCCTGTTATTTTTATTTCTTACAAAAGGGAAACATACATTATTTAAAGTTCCGTATATATTTTATATTATTTTTATAAACTTTTTTCTTATTACAATTATTTTTTATGCTGATGAAAGGCATATAAAAGTGATGGATTTTATATTTATCATTGTATCAATACAGTATATGCTGAGATATATAGGTTGTGCAATAAAGAATATTGTAAAATATTAAGGGCTTGTAAAAAAATAAAATGAATCAGTTACAATAAATATCCCGATAAATACAGCGATTTGCAACAGCATTTATTAAAATATTTTTTTTTCAAAATCGTATCAGTATAATTTTAATAATTAGGAATTAATAAAAATCATATTATTTTTGTATCAAATTAAAAAAAAACATATTATTAACTTAAAATTTGAAAAAATATGAAAAAAATTACAAAAAAATTAATGATTACATTAGTAAATCTGCTAATCATCACATCAGTCTGGGCACAAAGCCCACAATCATTCAAATATCAGGCAATAGCAAGAGATGCAAATGGCGATGTATTAGATGAACAAAATGTATCTTTAAGAATAAGCATTTTAAAAACATCTGTAGTAGGATTAGAAGTTTATAAAGAAACCTTTACAGCAACAACAAATAATTTTGGTCTGATAAACCTGAATATTGGAACAGGAACACCGGTAACAGGAGATTTTATAACAATTGACTGGGCTAATGACAGCTATTTTATAAAAGTAGAAATGGACCCGACAGGTGGAACAACTTATCAGGCAATGGGAACTTCACAACTGTTATCTGTGCCTTATGCTTTACACGCAAAAACAGCAGAATCAGTAATAGAAACTGACTCTTCTGATTGGAAATTATCAGGTAATACAGGCACAATATCAGGAACTGATTTTATTGGCACAACAGATAATCAGGATTTTGATATAAGAACTAATAATGCTATAAAATGGCGTTTTAAGACCAATGGAACATTAGAATTCTTAAATACCGGAAATTCTATTTTTATTGGTATAGGAGCTGGTGCTAATGATGATTTAAGTGATAATAGAAATATTTTTATTGGTAATTCTTCAGGAAATTTAAATACAACAGGTTCTTATAATACTGCAAATGGTTTTGATGCACTTTATTCAAATACAACAGGAAATTATAATACCGCCAATGGTTATTGGACACTTTATGAAAATACAACAGGTTCTTATAATATTGTCAATGGTTATGAAGCACTTTATTATAATACAACAGGTTCTTCCAATGTTGCTATAGGATCAAGTAGTTTATTTAAAAATACCGACCGTTCAAATCTTGTAGCAATAGGTGATTCTGCTTTATTTAATAATGGAACCGGCGCAACTAATTCGTGGGAAGCAATAGGAAACACTGCAATTGGTTCAAAAGCATTATATTCAAATACAATAGGAAATAATAATACTGCTATTGGTTTTCAGGCACTTTATTATAATACAACAGGTTCTTTTAATACCGCCAATGGTTATAAAGCACTTTATTATAATACAACAGGAACAACTAATACCGCCAATGGTTTTTATGCTCTTTATTATAATACAACAGGAACAAATAATTCTGCCAATGCTTATCGTGCACTTTTCAGTAATACAACAGGAAATAATAATACTGCAAATGGTTATCTAGCTCTTTATTATAATACAACAGGTTCTTCCAATGTTGCTATAGGGACAAGGAGCTTATATAAAAATACCGACCGTTCAAATCTTGTAGCAATAGGTGATTCTGCCTTATTTAATAATGGAACCGGCGCAACAACTTCGTTTGACGCAACAGAAAATACTGCTATTGGTCATAAAGCATTATATTCAAATACAACAGGATATTCTAATACTGCAAATGGTTCTGATGCACTTTTCAGTAATACAACAGGACATGATAATACCGCCAATGGTCATTATGCACTTTCTTATAATACAACAGGTTCTTATAATACCGCCAATGGTCATTATGCACTTTATTCAAATACAACAGGAAATGATAATACTGCAAATGGTTCTGATGCACTTTTCAGTAATACAACAGGAATTTATAATACCGCCAATGGTTATTATGCACTTTATTATAATACAACAGGATATGATAATACCGCCAATGGTTTTGCAGCACTTTATTCAAATACAACAGGAAATTATAATACCGCATTAGGTTATTTTGCTTTTTCAAATGGTGCTGATTATACAAATAGTACAGCACTTGGTTATAGTACAGCAATTATAGCAAGTAACCAAATAAGATTGGGTAATAGCTCTGTTTTAAGCATTGGTGGTCAGGTTGGCTGGACAACTATAAGTGATAAACGTTTTAAAAAAGATGTCATGGAAAATGTGCCTGGGTTAAATTTTATTATGAAATTAAAACCTGTAACTTATCATCTTGATATGAATGCCATAGCAAGATTTTTAAATACACCGGATAGTTTGCGGTTAAAAGATGCTGAAGCAATAAAAGCAAATATGCTACAAACAGGTTTTCTTGCACAGGATGTAGAAAAATCTGCTAAGGAAATTGGCTTTGATTTTAGCGGCGTTGATGCACCAAAAAATGAAAATGACCACTATGGCTTACGTTATGCTGAATTTGTAGTTCCTCTGGTAAAAGCTACACAAGAACAACAAAAGATTATTGAAGAACAGCAAAAAGAAATAGAAATGTTGAAACAATTGATTTTTGATATACAAAAAAAAATGGAGAAGAATTAAAAATAAATCAGGATTAATAAAAATTATATTCTTTTTGCATTAAACCAACGGGTTAACCCGTTGGTTATTATATCGGTCATGTGTCCGATTGATACATTCTTTTTGTATTTCTGTTCATCATCAGTTTAAATTAAAAAAAAATATAATTAACATTTCATCAGGCAACTGCCTGATCAATGTAAACATTTAAATAAATTCAATATAAATCTTAAAAATTAAAAAAAATTATGAAAAAAACAATTCTAATTATCTTTATTGGACTTGGCTTTAGTACTGTCTTTAGTCAATCATTAGAGCCAACAGTAACAGCATGTGCCGGTAATTATTTTCAGGGAACAAGCGCAACACTTAGCTGGACACTCGGAGAACCTGTTACAGAAACATTCTCAAATGGTAATAATATCTTAACACAAGGTTTTCAGCAAAGTAAATATACAATAGTTAATATTGAAGAAATTAATGACAATGCTCATCAAATAAATGTATATCCTAATCCTTCAAATGATTTGATAAATATTGAATACAAAAAAGAACACAAGGATATGATAATTGAACTATTTGATGTTCAAGGCAGAAAACTTGTTTCAAAAGAAATGAAAAATAACGAAACAAAAAAACAAATAAATTTGAATTCCTTTTCAATAGCAGATTACTTTTTAAGGATTTCAACAAAAGACGGGGAATTACTGAAAACTTTTAAAATCATAAAACGTTAAACTTTAAAATTACGGATTACGGATTATGGATTGTTGGTTAATAAAAAAGTACTTGAAAAGTACTGTCATTCTGAGCGTAGCGAAGAATTCCATTCATAATATTACTGACACTCCAAAGAACGTTTTTTTATGTTGATAATTCGTTTATGAATAAGATTCTTCGTTTCACTCAGAATGATAGCAATATTTAACAAATAATAAACAATATAACAATTTACTAATTTTTTGTATTAATTCGTGTTAATTCGTATAATTTGTGTCTAACAATTTAATTTGACTTTTTAACAAATCAATCTTTAAATAATTAATTAATTAACTAAAAAAATTAAAAAATATGAAAAAAATTACAAAAAAATTAATGATTACATTAGTAAATTTACTAATTATCACATCAGCAAATTTGCTAATCAGTTCATCTGTCTATGCACAAAGTCCACAATCATTCAAATATCAGGCAATAGTAAGAGATGCAAATGGCGATGTATTAGATGAACAAAATGTATCTTTAAGAATAAGCATTTTAAAAACATCTGCAACAGGAACAGTTATTTATAGCGAAACACATTCAGAAGCAACAAACAATTTTGGTCTGATAAATCTGAATATTGGAACAGGCACACCGGTAACAGGAGATTTTTCAACAATTGACTGGGCTAGTGACAGCTATTTTATAAAAGTAGAAATGGACCCGACAGGTGGAACATCTTATCAGGCAATGGGAACTTCACAACTGTTATCTGTGCCTTATGCTTTGCATGCAAACACAGCAGAAACAGCTACAGAAACAGACCCTGTATTTGGTTCATCAGTAGCAAGTGGCATAACAGGAACAGATACAGCAAACTGGAATACTGCTTATAACTGGGGCGACCACTCACTGGCAGGTTATTTAACATCTGAATCTTCTGATTGGAAATTATCAGGTAATACAGGCACAATATCAGGAACTGATTTTATTGGCACAACAGATAATCAGGATTTTGATATAAGAACTAATAATGCTATAAAATGGCGTTTTAAGACCAATGGAACATTAGAATTCTTAAATACCGGAAATTCCGTTTTTATTGGTGAAGGAGCTGGTGCTAATGATGATTTAAGTAATAATGAAAATGTTTTTGTCGGTTATCAATCAGGAAATTCAAATACAACAGGATATTATAATACCGCCAATGGTACTAAAGCACTTTATTCAAATACAACAGGATATAAAAATACCGCCAATGGTTCTAAAGCATTATATTCAAATACAACAGGTTCTTATAATACCGCCAATGGTTATTATGCACTTTATTCAAATACAACAGGAAATAATAATACCGCCAATGGTTATTATGCACTTAGATTAAATACAACAGGAAATTTTAATACCGCCAATGGTTATTATGCACTTTATTCAAATACAACAGGAACTGGGAATACCACAAATGGTTATTTTGCACTTACTTTTAATACAACAGGAAATTATAATACCGCCAATGGTTATTGGACACTTTATTCAAATACAACAGGTTCTTCTAATGTTGCTATAGGGACAAGGAGCTTATATAAAAATACCGACCGTTCAAATCTTGTAGCAATAGGTGATTCTGCCTTATTTAATAATGGAACCGGCGCAACAACTTCGTTTGACGCAACAGAAAATACTGCTATTGGTCATAAAGCATTATATTCAAATACAACAGGATATTCTAATACTGCAAATGGTTCTGATGCACTTTTCAGTAATACAACAGGATATAAAAATACCGCCAATGGTT
>CAZZDX010000179.1:0-6706 GCA_964653185.1 uncultured Bacteroidales bacterium | reverse complement strand
ATAAGCTGTGAACGGTTACCATATTTCTTTATCCATAAAAAATACCGAAGAGCCAAAAAGTTGCATTAATTACTTGAATTTAGGTCTTTTAAAAAGGCATTTAATTTGAATGTTTTTTTTGTAATAGGAAAAAATCCCATTTGTTTGTATGTTTTTATAATTTTACAAAAATTTTATTTTAATAAAAAAAATGATGCAAACAAAAAAACTTTTTCTCTTAGATGGTATGGCTCTTGCATACAGGGCTTTTTATGCCTTAAACAAAAATCCGAGAATTAACTCAAAAGGACTAAATACTTCTGCTATACTTGGATTTGCCAATACTTTGTATGAAGTCCTCAGAAAAGAACAACCTACACATATTGCTGTTGCTTTTGATACAAGCGTCCCTACATTTCGTCATAAAGAATTTGTCCCTTACAAAGCAAAAAGAGAAGCAATGCCTGATGATTTATCTATCTCCTTGTCTTATATCAAACAGTTTATTAATATACTTAATATCCCAATATTGACCGCTGATGGCTTTGAAGCTGATGATATTATAGGAACATTGGCAAAAAAAGCCGAACAAAATGGGTTTATAACTTATATGATGACTCCGGATAAGGACTTTGGACAATTAATCTCTGAAAATATTTTTCTATACAAACCTGCCAGAATGGGCAGCAATCCCGAAATATTCGGAGTTAAAGGAATATGTAAGAAATTTGAAATCAAAAGACCTGAACAGATAATTGATTTATTAGGATTATGTGGAGATGCAGTTGATAATATACCCGGAATACCTGGAATAGGAAACGTTACTGCTAAAAAATTAATAGCAGAATTTGATAATGTTGAAAATCTTATAAAAAATACTGCTCAACTTAAAGGAAAAATTAAAGAAAATGTTGAGACATATACAGAACAAGCTCTGTTGTCAAAACATTTAGCTACAATAGTATTAGATGTTCCTGTTGAGTTTAATCAAGAAAAATTTGAAGTCAAAAAACCGGATACAGAAGCCCTGAAACATTTCCTTGAAGAACTTGAATTTAAAGCCCTTTATAAAAGAATTTTTAAAGATATTATTGAAAAAGAGGAAAAACAAATTCCGATACAATCAGTGCCAAAACAAGGACAGATAGATTTATTCAGCAATATCTCAAATCAGGAAGTTGTTTCGCCTGTGCAGATTGAAATTAAAAGTGATAAAAAAACTATTAATAATACAAAACATGAATATTTTTTAATTGATAATAAAGAAAAAAGAACTTCTTTGATTGAAAAATTAAGTCAGCAAAGGTCTTTTTGTTTTGATACTGAGACAACAGGCGTTGATACTAACAAAGCAGAACTTATAGGATTCTCTTTTGCCTTTATTCCAACGCAAGCTTATTTTGTCTCTTTACCCGAAGATTATGAGCAGGCATATCAGATTGTTAAAGAATTTAAAACAGTATTTGAAAATTCTGATATAGAAAAAACAGGACAAAATATAAAATTTGACATTTCTATTTTAAAAAGATATGATATTGATGTTCAAGGCAAATTTTTTGATACAATGCTCGCTCATTATCTTATTCAGCCGGAAATGCGCCATAATATGGATTTTCTTGCTGAAGTTTATCTCGATTATACGTCTGTATCTATAGAATCGCTTATTGGCAAAAAAGGTAAAGACCAGTTATGTATGCGAACAGTGGCTATTGACTTATTAAAAGAATATGCCTGTGAAGATGCTGATATTACTTTACAACTAAAAA
The DNA here is from genome assembly GCA_964653185.1 of uncultured Bacteroidales bacterium. Taxonomy (GTDB): domain Bacteria; phylum Bacteroidota; class Bacteroidia; order Bacteroidales; family CAZZDX01; genus CAZZDX01. Next base: position 4,961 of record CAZZDX010000179.1, on the reverse strand, counting down.
ATGTTTTTGAACCTAAATTAGATGAGACCAATACTCATAAACTATTTGATGATATTGAGATGCCTTTAATTAATGTGCTTGCCTCAATGCAAGCACAAGGTGTTAATTTGGATACAAAAATTCTTAAAGATTATTCCGCTCAATTAGAAAAGGAAATAAAAGAAACAGAAAAAGAGATTATTGATATAGCGGGTATGGACTTTAACATTGCTTCACCAAAACAACTCGGACAAGTATTGTTTGAACATCTGAAAATTGTAAAAAATCCTAAACTTACAAAGACAAAACAATACTCAACAGGCGAAGATGTTCTTATCAAATTAGTTAATAAACATCCTGTCATTAAAAAAATATTAGTTCATCGTTCTCTTATGAAATTAAAATCAACTTATGTTGATGCTTTGCCGGAAATGATAAATCCAAAAACAGGACGCATCCATACTTCTTATAATCAGGCGGTTACAGCTACAGGACGTTTGAGTTCCAACAAACCTAATATGCAAAACATACCTGTCCGCACAGAAAGAGGTAGAGAAATAAGAAAAGCTTTTATTCCTAGAAATGAAAATTATATATGGCTGTCTGCTGACTATTCACAAATTGAACTGCGCGTTATTGCCGAACTAAGCCAAGATAAAGAGATGATAAATGATTTTAAAAATAATTTAGACATACATTCTGCTACAGGATCTAAAATATTTGGGGTAAAATTTGAAGACGTAACAAAAGAACAACGAAGAAAAGCCAAGACCGTTAACTTTGGAATAATTTATGGAATTTCTGCCTTTGGTTTATCGCAACGACTTAATATAAAAAGAAAAGAAGCAGCAGAAATTATAGAGCAATATTTTATAAAATATCCTGATATTAAAGAATATATGAACAAGACCATTGAATTTGCAAGAGAAAACGGATATGTAGAAACTATTATGGGCAGAAGACGATATATTCGTGATATTAATAACAACAATGCTATTTTAAAAGGTTATGCTGAACGAAATGCTATTAATGCACCTATTCAGGGCTCTGCTGCTGACATAATAAAAATTGCTATGAATAATATTTACAAAGATATGAATGCAAAAAAATTAAAATCCAAAATGATTTTACAAGTCCACGATGAACTAAATTTTGATGTCCTAACAGAAGAAATTGATATTGTTAAAAATATAGTTAGAGAAAATATGTGTAATGCCATAAAAATGTCATTCCCTTTAGAAATAGATATGAATACAGGAAAAAATTGGCTGCAAGCACACTAATGACCAGTCAACAGTCGGCAATCAGCAGTTAGTAGTCGGCAATCAGCAATTAGCAGTCGGCAATCAGCAATTAGCAGTCGGCAATTAGCAATTAGCAGTCGGCAATTAGCAATTAGCAGTCGGCACAACAACAATGCAATAATAATTAACAAGTTACAATCCTGAAATGCAAGAATATTGCAGTATTTATCCCGTTAAATTTTGTTTTATTTAATGGGGTTGTAACTTATTGATTATTAACTATTTAAGTTTTTTTGAACAAACCCTAATTAATTGGGTGAACAAAAATCTGTGCTAATCTGTGTAATCAGTGGCAAAAAAAACCAAACTTGCTAATTTTAGGTACATTTTTATTAAATTGGCTTTCAAAAAATTTTATGTAAATTTGTAAAAATTTTTTACCAAAAAAAATATAATCATGAAAACTTTTAATCTATCTCTAATCTTATTACTTATATCATTTATAATTACATTTAATGGTCAGAATAAGGAAAACAAAATTAAAAATCAAGACACTTTTATAATATCAGATAATAATCCACAAGATATTAAAGATCTTCCTTATACGCGATATCATATAAAATCCGGTATAGTAGAATACAATTTAACAGGCATACAAACAGGCACAGAGACAATATATTTTGATAAATGGGGAATGCGTGAAGCAAAATATACAAAAGCAACAATTACAATATTTGGTATGACTAAAAATTTGAATACATTAGAACTTACTGATAATGACTGGCATTATTCTATTGATTTTGATACAAAAACAGGAACAAAATACAAAAACGACTCTCTGCAAATACAGGCACAAAAAATGGAGACAAATGACCTGGTAATGATAGGAGAAGAAAATATGAAAAAAATAGGTGGAGAAAAAACAGGCACAGAAAAAATTGTCGGCAAAACATGTGATATATGGAAGATAGGAAAAATAGGAGCTGAAATTTGGCTTTGGAAAGGCATTTCTTTAAAGACGTATGTTAATATGCTGGGAATGGAAATGACTAATATTGCAACAAAAATTGATATAAATACTGATATCCCTGAAAGTAAATTTATAATTCCTGCAGATATAATTATTACAGAAACTACAAAAAAACCAAGTAACAGACATAATTATTATATAAAATAATGTAATGTAATACAAATTTTTTTTTATTAAATCAGTCAGTTGTCTGATATTTAATAGAGATTACAAACAAAAATATACTATTATAAATTGCAGGTTATATGTTTTTTATTTATTCTTTTGCCACGAATTATTCGCGAAGCTCATGAGATCACTTCGTTAAGTTCACGAATTATGGAACAATATTAAATTTATTCGTTTTTAATTTGTGCATTAGTGGCTGTTTAAATTTTTAGCATTGCTTTCTTAATTTTAATTCAGAATTTTATAAACTTGATTTCTCTCCCAATTGTGTGAGAAAAAAAATAGAATATAAATAAATTAATCTCTTTTGACATTTTTAATACTATAAAATGAGACCTGATTTAAACGAAATATGCAAAAAACGTATCATTGTCTTTGATGGAGCAATGGGAACCAACATACAAAATTACAACTTAACAAATGATGATTTTCTAAGTAAAGACGGCTGTAATGAAATATTAAATATCTCCCGTCCTGATGTTATTCGCCAAATACACGCATCTTTTTTTGAAGCAGGCAGTGATATTGTTGAGACCAATACTTTTGGTGCTAATGCCATTGTGCTAAAAGAATATGGAATATCAGACAAAGATTATGAACTGAATAAACATGCTGCTCAATTAGCCAAGTCCGTTGCTCACGACTTCTCTACAAAAGATAAACCAAGATGGGTTGCTGGCTCAATAGGACCGGGAACAAAATTGCCATCTCTTTTACAAATAACTTTTTCAGAACTAAAAACTGCTTATCGTCGTCAGGTGCAGGGACTTTTAGATGGTGGCGTTGATATGTTAATTACAGAGACATCGCAGGATTTATTACAGATTAAGACCGCACTAATTGCTATTTTTGAAATATTTAAAGAAAGAAAAATCAAAATACCTGTCATTACACAGGTAACTATGGAAAATACAGGTGTTATGCTGTTGGGTTCTGATATACTTACTGTAATCACTGCTTTATCTCCTTTTCCTATTGATGTATTAGGAATAAACTGTGCCACAGGACCTAAACCAATGAGAAAACACATCAGAGATTTAGCCAGATACAGCAAAAAACTTATCTCTGTGCAACCTAATGCAGGATTGCCTGAAAATGTAAATGGTAAATTAGTATATAAATTACAGCCGGAAGAATTTGCCTCAGATGTAAAATATTTTGCCGAAGAATTAGGTGCTAATATTGTTGGCGGATGCTGTGGGACAACTCCGGAATATCTGAAATTAGTTGCAGATAATGTTAAAAATATTATACCTAAAATCAGAAATCCAAAAATAGAACCATCAGCAGCAAGTTTATATAATTCTGTTCCTTATGATACAACACCTAAGCCCTTGATAATCGGAGAACGGGCTAATGCAAACGGGTCTAAAAAATTCAGAGAATATCTTCTTAATAATGATATGGATGGAATGCTCTCTGTTATAAAAAAACAAGAGCAGGAACAAGCTCATATTATTGATGTCTGCGTTGCTTATACAGGTCTTGATGAACAAAAATTAATGAATGCTTTTGTCCGGCGATTAAATACCGATTGCCAAATCCCTCTTATGATTGATTCTACTGAAATATCTGTAATTGAAAATGCTTTGCAACGTATTGGAGGAAAAGCAATAATAAATTCTGTTAATCTTGAAGACAAAGGAAAACATTTAAGGAAAATATTGGAATTATGTAAAAAATATGGTGCTGCTGTTGTAGCTCTCACTATTGATGAAGATGGTATGGCTAAAACCGCTGACAAAAAAGTAGAAATTGCACATCGTATATATGATATAGCTGTAAATGAATACAACATTTTGCCGGAAGATATATTTTTTGATACATTAACATTTACTCTTGGAAGTGGTGCTGAAGAATATTGCAATGCTGCTGTAGAATCTATGGATGCTATAAAAAAAATTAAATCAGAACTGCCAAATGTTAATACTATACTGGGTATATCAAATGTATCTTTTGGATTAAAACCGGCAATAAGACATCGGCTTAACTCTGTGTTCCTTGCCAATGCTATAAAATACGGATTAGATGCTGCCATATTACATCCGGGAAAAATAATATCTTTACATAAACTAAAACAGAAAGAAAAAAACATATTAGAGAATCTGATTTATAACATAAAAGAAAACGGGAAAAATCCTATCACTGAAGTATTAAATTATTATGATACCCATGAAATAAAAAAGGACTCTGCTGATGAATTAAAAGAATTATCAGTTGAACAACGGTTAAAAAAAAGAATTATTGATAGCAACAAAATAGGGTTAGAAGAAGATTTAAAAGAATGTCTGAAAAATACTTCTGCTCTTGATATAATTAATAAAATATTACTTGACGGAATGAAGACAGTGGGCAAGTTGTTTGGCTCAGGAGAAATGCAACTGCCTTTTGTGCTTCAATCTGCCGAAACAATGAAAGCAGCGGTCTCTTTACTAGAACCGTTTATGAAAAAAAAATCTCAGGCACAAGCAAAGGCATCTGCTATAATTGCTACTGTCAAAGGCGATGTTCATGATATAGGTAAAAATCTTGTAGATATT
>CAZZDX010000178.1:0-6710 GCA_964653185.1 uncultured Bacteroidales bacterium | reverse complement strand
AACCATTTGGAAGTACCCCTTTATTTAAAATTTAGTCGGTCAGTAGTGATATTTTTTTAATATATTCCATATTAGTTCTTGCTCAAATCCTTTAGAAATAGCATAAGCTACTAATTTATTTTTCAATTTGTATTTATCATGCTCTTTAAGTGTTTTTTGTTTTTTGTTTAATATATATTCAAGAGTTTTTAAATATTCTGTATCATCTATTTTTGATATAGCTTCGTTAATATATATGGCAGGAATTTCTTTTTTCTTTAGTTCATATTTAATTTTTTGTTTCCCCCATTTTTTAATTCTGAATTTACCATTTGTAAAGAGAATTGCATAACGTTTTTCATTAATAAAATTATCCTCTACAAGTTTTTTGATAATAAATTCATTATTTTCGGAAGATAAACCATAATTCAAAAGTTTATTTTTTACTTCCTGTTTACATCTTTCCTGATATGCACAGTATGATTGTGTTTTTGATAATACTGTTTCAATGTTTGTATCTTTATTTTTTTGCTGTGAGTCGTTTTTTTGTTTCACTAAAAAAAATATTATACTGTTTTTTTTAGAGCGAGAGACGGGATTCGAACCCGCGACCCTCAGCTTGGGAAGCTGATGCTCTACCAACTGAGCTACTTTCGCTTATATTTTTTTTTAATAAGCAAATTTACATAAAAATTATATATGATTTGAGTTTTATTACTAAATTTGTGTTAAAATAAATAAAAATCTTATTACTATTATCTTGACAATTTAATTTTGGAACATAATTGTATGGAATGATTTCCAGATATGATAATGCTTAAATGGTTTTATGGTTAGATGGTTTTATGGTTTAAAATGTTAAAATTATGCAAAATAAATATTTACAGCTAAATGATGTATCTGCTTACAAAATTGTTTTTCATATGTTTATATTTTCGTAATTAGCTGATTATTAGTTGTTTAAATTTTAGAAAAACTTATTGTCAGAAATTAGAAATTGGAAATTAGAAATTTTGGTGTATATAGAAATTTTTTTCTAATTTCAAATTTCAAGTTTCGTTATATAATCATCCGCTTGTGTGTGCGTTAGCTCATGGATGTTTCATCTGAGCAATTATGTGTGGGATATTGTTATAAAATGGGATTGGTTTGCTAAAAAGCACGTTGGCGGGCAATTTGTGGAAGCTGCTGATTCTATTTCTGCAAATATTGCAGAGGGTTTTGGACGTTATCACAAGAAAGATAAAATTAAGTTTTATCGTTACAGTCAGGGTTCTGTCAAAGAATCTTTTGACTGGAACGAGAAGTCAAAAGTGAGAAAACTGCTTAATGATGAACAATATCATCATATTCTTGGAGAACTCCAAAAACTGCCAAAAGAAATTAACCAACAGATAAATTTAACCAATAAAAAATTAACCATAAAACCATAAAACCATATAGCCATAAAACAATATAGCCATAAAACAATAGGATGTTTCATAATTAAATTGACGCAATAGTAGTTACAAAATCTTTAATAGCAGATATGAAAAACAAAGAAAAATTATATGAATATTTAACAAATTGTATTACTGATAATAAAAAGAAAAGATTTGATGAGATAATACAGAATCGCACACGATATATTACTATAGTTTTAGAAAATATGTATAAATCGCATAACACAAGTGCTGTTTTACGAACCTGTGATTGTTTTGGTGTTCAGGATGTCCATATTATTGAAGATAAAGAAAAATATAAGACAAATCCTAATATTGCTTTGGGCTCATCAAAGTGGTTAGATATTATAAAATATAATAATACAAAAGAATGCTTGCTATCATTGAAAAATAAAGGATATCAAATAGTTGCAACTACACCACATACAAACAATTGTAATATTGAAGATTTACAGATAGATAAAAAAATAGCTATTGTATTTGGAAATGAAGTGCAAGGAATATCAAATACTATTAAAGAAAATGCAAATATATTTGTAAAAATTCCTATGTATGGTTTTACCGAAAGTTTTAATTTATCAGTATGTGCTGCTTTGACTTTGTTTTCTTTAACAGAAAAAATAAGAAAATCAGATATAAACTGGGAACTTACAAAAAAAGAAATTATAGATATTAAATTAAATTGGGCTAAAATCTCTATAAAAAGTTCAGATTTGTTAGAACAAAATTTCTTAAAAAATATTTAATCAAATTTTTATATGTTTTTTTTATGTAAGATAAAAAAAATTGTAATTTTGCATTTTTAATTAAAATATTTATATTATGGGAAAAGGAGATATAAGAACAAAAAGAGGAAAAATTGTTAACAGGTCTTATGGTGTCAAAAGAAAAAGAAAAAAAAACAAAAAAATATATTCCTCTGTTCCTGCTAATGAAGTCAAGTTAGAAAAAGATTTAAAACAAAAACCTAAGGTATTAGAACAAAAACCTAAAGTTTTAGACAAAAAAATAGCAGATAAAGAGATAATCAGTCCAAAGCATACAGAAGAAATTGCTAAAAAAGAAATGGTAAAAGAGATACTTGCCAAAAAGGAAGATAAAGTAGAAAAAGAAATTTCAAAAAAAGCACCTGTTAAGAATAAAACAGATAAGGAAAAAACTAAAAAACAAGTATCTGCAAAAAAAGAAACTGTAAAAAAACCTGTTGCCAAAAAGAAAGAGACAGCAAAAAAAGAAGTTTTAAAAAAAGCACCTGCTAAAAAGAAAACAGCAAAGAAAAAAACTTAGGGCTTATAAAATAATTAGAGTTTTGTAGGTATGTAAGGTTGTTAGCACGTATATTTATCTAATAAAAAAAAAGATATTTGTTATCGTATGTTATGATCTTGACATATTTTTATTTTTTGTCTTTTTTATCTGTTTCATAATTTATATATCCAATTCGTCTCCTTGGTTCTGCTTCTTTCTGTATTAATTGTTTTATTGCATTAGTTTTCTAATTTGAACAAAAGTCCTCATTATCGCGATATTAACTTGTAAAGCTCTCTTTTACTTCTAAGAATACTTGATAGCATTGCCACTCCTTGTTCTGTAAAAGCATAGGGCAAACTGGGAGAATATTTATATTTACCAATAAGCTTATCACAATTTGTGATAAGCTCATCCCACTCAATTTTTGTGAGTTGAAACATAAAGTCATCAGGAAATCTGTCAATATTTCTACGTACTTGCTGTTTCAATACTCTTGTTTCTACCCCATATAATATAGCTAAATCAAAATCTAACATCACCTTTTCACCTCTAATAAAATAGATGTATTTAGCAATGTTTTCTTCTTTTAAAATAAGTGCATTTCCCATTTTATTGACTTTTGAATTGAATTAAAAGCTTATCACAATTTGTGATAACATAAAAAATGATTACAAATTTTATAATATTAACCCACAACTTAAGTCGTGGGCTAATGAGACCTAATAATATAAAATAACCATTTTAACGGTTTGCCAGCGACTTTATAAACGGATGCTATCTATACAATTCTTACTAGTTTTTTATATATCTTGCCTCTTTGTTCAAAATTTTTAAACATTCCATAACTCGCTGCTGCTGGTGAAAGTAAACAAACAAAATTTTCTTTGGTATTATTTTTAGCTGTTTTTACTGCATCTTCAAGAGTATAAACATAAAAATATCTCTGTTTTTTATTTTTGTATTGTCCTAATTCATTAAGCATTCTCTTGCCTGCTTTATCAATAAAAATCAAATTCCTTACTGAAGATTTTGATATAAATTTTATTAAATCAGTATAATCAATGCCTCTGTCATATCCACCAAGTATAATAGTATCAACTTTTTTAAGTGTCTTTATCGCTTCTGTTGTTGCCTCCGGTATAGTTGCTATTGAATCATTATAAAAATATATATTATTATATTTCCCAACATACTCAATCCTGTGTTCAAGTCCTTTAAAATCTGAAATTCCCTTAACAATTATATTGTCAGGAACACCTGTTATCTTACAAACATTAATTGCCGCCATTATGTTCATAATATTATGCTCTCCTTTTAAAAATCTTTTTTCGTCTAAATCATAAATATTTTCTTCTTTTTTGTCATTAAAACAAAATTTTATTAAATTTTTATCTATATAGCATCCCTGGTTAACCTTGTTCTTTAAAGAATATTTAAAATAATTTCTTTTAAATCCGGATTCGTTTATTTGTTTTTCTATAAGTTTATCATCAGCATTATAAATAAGATAATCATTTTTGTTTTGATATTTTGTTATATTAAACTTTGCAAGTTGATAATCGTTAAATGATTTGTAATAATCAAGATGTTCATGAAACAGATTTAACAAAATAGAAATATGTGGTGATGAAGATATATGTTCTAACTGATGAGATGACAATTCATAAACAATCTTTGTATCTCTGTTAATATCATCTATCTTTTCAAATGGAGGTATTCCAATATTTCCAACTAATATACTATTATCTGTAAATAAATGAATTATATGATAAATAAGACATGCTGTTGTGCTTTTTCCTTTTGTGCCTGTAATTCCTATTATCTGACTGTAAAACAAATTAATAAAAATATCAGATTGGGAAGTAATTTTATTTAAAGATATTGAAGGAACTAAATTTTTTAAAGAAATACCCGGGGACTTGATTATTAAATCAAAATCATTCAGGCAATCTAAATAACTTTTTCCTAAAACAAATTTTAAATGCTTATCATCTTTTATTAACTCATTATTTTTTACAGATATATCTCTGTCAGATATTGTATAATCCTGTTCTGGAAAATATTTACGTAATGTTCTGTATGTTGACTGTCCTTCTTTGCCAAAACCAAGAATCAATACTTTTTTGTCTTTAATAATTTTGTTTAATATTTTTTTTATCATTTAGTTTCGTATAAGTATAAAAGTTTTGTTTTACAAACATAGAAATAAAATTTGATTATCTTTTATAAAGTTTTATTTATAATCCTGTTATGCCGATTTTTTTTTATAACGTTTAAAATCCCTGATATTTATATAAATTGAAGCTGATAAAGCTAATAAAAATATTACAACCACTAAAATGTCTATAATATGTGCATTAAAATTTAATCCTGTAATTCTATCTAACAGATATTTGACATAAGAATTAGGTAGGTTATATTTTCCTAAGTGATGTAATACCTTCCAGTGCCAATCTGTTACAGGGCAATATCCAAAGCCAAACCATATTCCAAGAAAAAACCAAGAAAAGCCGGTAAGCGAGAGTAATACTAAATTTGTTTTTCTTGTCTTCTTCCATATCCAGCCAAAAACATTGAAGATAATAATAAATAAATGAAGAAAAAGAAAAAAAATATCTAAGGATTCATACATTGAAAAAAGTATTAAATAATCAGACAAAGTTACTAATTGTTAAATTGTTAAATTGTTAAAAGTTAAATGGTTACTTCTTAAATTTCCATACAATGTGCTGAATAACGTTATCAGGCAAGTTTCGGTCAGTCGCCTGACTGACGTCCTCCTTAGGCGGATTAACACTCAATATCTTATCATCTTGTTATTTTGCAAACCTGATTTCTACGGGTTTAAAAAGAAAAACCTATTCTAATATCAGTAAAATCTGCAACGTGTCTGTGTGCTTTTATGTTGATTCCTGCATATATCCTGTCAGTAATTCTGTAAACCAGCCCATATCTTTGATATACAGGGTCATTATCCCTGAAAGGTATATAAACATATATTCCCAGTTGCTGACTAAATATAAATTTTCCCATCAAAAATTCATGACCCAGCAAAACAGTTCCTCTTTGATGGTCAGCATCACCATTATTTTTTTTAATTATTTGTTTTAAATAATCATTTACAATCCACTCTGCACCTATTGTTAATGCACTTAACCTTTTAATTCGTTTACTTACTTTCACACAAGCACCAAAAACAGGGTATCTTTTAGGTTCTGTCCCTATTGCTTTACCTGTGCCAAAAAGTATGAAATCAACACGTTTTTTAATAGTATCTGTATTACCAAGTTTGACTTTGGGTCGTTTTTTAAATTCCACAGGATTAAAAGTATAATCTATTCCGGCAGTAAGTGTAGGAAAATTAATTCCTTTATTTGGTTGTTTAATTCCTCCATTAGATATATGATTATATGTTGCAGCAAGATTAAGATTAATTTTTTGATTAATTCTATAATTTAAGCCAAAATTAAGGATAGCAAATCCACCTACAGGAAGACAATATGATAAATTATCAGGATTATCAATTTTATCATAAGGATTTGTCAGGTATGAAAGTCCTATACCTCCTTTTATTGAAAAATTAAATTTTTTATGAGACCTAAAAAATGGCTCTGTATATCCTATTACGGACCAGCCACTGCCCAAAATTGAAGAATTATCAAAATTAAAATAAGAAACAAGAAAACCTATCCTTGGATAAAAATGATAAGCTTCCCATACTTTTTCTCCAGCCAAATGCCAGCTAAAATCTGCTTCTATTGCCCATGGATATGAACCTTTTAACTGGTTAATAGCTTTTGTATGTAAAATAATAAAACCATAATGTTGCTTTATTCCCAAAATAAAAGGAAAATCAGTAGTATCTTTTAACTCACCTGATTCAACTAAACTAATTGGACATGGATATGAAATGTCTGTTAGTAAAAAAAATTGAACAATAAATATAATAAATATTTTTTTAAACATTCTGTATCTATTTAGAGTTTGTTCATAAAGTCCAAATTTATGCTAAAAAATAAAAATCACAAATTACAAGCA
>CAZZDX010000177.1:0-6758 GCA_964653185.1 uncultured Bacteroidales bacterium | reverse complement strand
TTTTTGTTAATAGCATTAAATTTTAGGTTTTTAGACAGTCTGACGGTTAGGCTATATTTCGTAAGGGATTGTGAGCAAAACCCTGTCCAACGATACAGAAGTTAATGCGGTGCAGAATGTTGAAAAATCTACGAAACCCTTATGAAATATAGCCTTTGTTACCATTTGTTTTTATTTAATTCCAAAAATCCAATACATTTTTAATTGCTTCTTTAAACAATTTAGGTGCTTTTATGCCTAAAATTAATTTTCCGTTTTCATTAAGTAAAAAACCAATTTCTATTTCAATTATTTTTCCCTCTTTGCTACCGTATAAAACAACTGTCCGTAAAATTTTGAATTTGGGATAGTGTTTTAGAATGTAATTTTTCTCAATATAGTCGTAATTTCCAAGTTCTGAAATTCCGCTTTTTCGGAACGCATACTTTTTCCCCTCAACATTGATAACTTCACTTCGTCCAAAGTCAATGAGTATGAGGTCTGGAATATGCACAATTTGTTCTTTGTCGCCACCTTTGTATTTTTCACGGTCTTTATATTTTTCAAGTGGAATATGGTCGCCTTTTTTGGTTATGAAATAGCCTTTTTCACAACCTGCGTGATTTTCAAAAATGGAGTAGCCTTGTGTAAAATTTTCAACAACCAAGTGAATAAAAATTGTTCCCAATTTTTCTCCGTCTGTATCGTACTTCCAATAATCCTTTTTCATTGTGGCTTTTGGAACAGATAATCCTTTCAATGAAATATCTAACTTATTGGCAATTTGAATAAATTTGTTTGTCGTTCCAACATGTTTTTGTAAAAGTCCGTGTTGTGTAATTTCAATTTTTTGCATCCATTCAAGTTGTCGCAAAACTGCACAAATAATGCTCAATGCACCAATATTTGGGTCGTGAGAAAGTCCACCACTTTTAAAAAGTCTGCCCGAAACTTCAATTTTAGTTTTTGATTTTGTTAGCAAAATCGGCACATTTCCTTTTGGTGCTTTTCGCATATCGTCTTTCAATTCTACGATTTCATCAATAGTTTTGAAAGGGGTAAATATTTTTCCGTCAAGTTTTTTACCTAAAATTTCAACTCCCAAAGTTAATAACAGTTTTGTGCCAAAAATATACGTTGCTGTTGGTTCTTCTTTTTGTTCAATTTGCAAATTGTAAAGCATTATTTTCTTTACATTTGGATAATAACTTTGGATGAAAACAAACTTTGAACAGCGTTGATAAACGCCTGTGTTTCGGCTTTCTTTGTCGTCTGTTTTGGTTTCTTCAATTGCATAAATTGGTTCGTCTTTTAGAGTTGGCTCATTCTTTTGATAGAAAATTAAAAAGTCTATAAAACTTGAATTTCCCGAAACAGTTTTTACAAAAACTTTGTCCACTTTATTACAACGAAATCCTGTAACCTCATAAGTAAATGTAAATTTATTGTTGTCTAAAATTGGAAATATACGAATAGTATCAACGAAAACGGCAAAGCCGTAATCTTTGGCAAATTTTTGAAATATCGTTTGCAAAACTTCCTTTTTAGGTCGTTCTTCTGTTAAAAACCAAAGATTTTTACTCATTTTTTTGTAGTATATAAAGTTGTTCTTGAATAAATTTTTTCGTTTTACTTTCTCCGTTGCTATTGCTTTTAAAACGTAAATATTCAAACTCAACTAATTCAACCGTTCCAAATTGCTCTAAAACAGAAATTATTTTTTGTTTTGGCATAATTCCTTCAGTGTTATAACTCAAAATTAGGGTATTGAATTTTCCGTTTTTAGCAATTTCATATAATTCCAGCAAACCATTTTCAGAATTGCAAAATAATGATTTTTGATTTTCATAATTTCTCATCCCTGAAACTCCCTTAATTTCTGGATTATCGTATTTTGCAATAGTTTCCATTAAATGATAGTTCGGGGCATATTGCCTTTGATTATATGGTGGGTCAAGATAAAAAATATCAGCCTCAATTTGATTTATTAAGTTAGTTGAATTCTCGTTATAAGCAAAATTTTCTTTGTTGTTTACAACAAATTCAACTGGTCTTAAAATCATTTTTTTTACGGCTCTTGGGTCCCACTTTTTTTGAAATGCAGCATAAACGCCCGAAATATTGGCGTAAAAAGGTACGGTTTCAATTAAACAAGCCAACAAAATAAAATATTCATTTTCATTTATTAAGTTTTCTGTTTTCCAAAGTTCAATTTTTTGTCTAATGGCATCAATAATTTTTCCGTTTTCATCAGAATAGTACATTCGTGGAATTTCTAATTCAGAAGTTCCGAATGGCGTATAATTTTGAGAAATAAAACCCTCAACAGGTTCAATTTGGTTTAAATATTCAACAACAATATGTAAAGACGAAGCAAAAAGAGAGGTGCTTTGAAAATTGATTTTATTTAATATTTTTTCAAAGTTCAATATTTGATTATTTGAAACGTATGCTTTTTGTAAAACGTAAGAAAAGTATAATAAATCAGAGGAAAATATTTGATAGCCCAATTTTTTAAAAAATCTGCTTACGCTTGTTGTACCTGCAAAAAAATCAAAAAAAGAATTGCCTTGAATGTTTTTTGATTGCATTACTTGATATATTTTGTCAAGTAAATTTTCTTTATTTCCGATATACCTCATAAATACTAAAAGTTAAATTCATCAAAAAGAGTTTTCTCTTTTTGTGGCTTTTGAGGTTCGTAATTTGTTATAAGCACTTCAATACTTGCATTTTTATCTCTGTCTAATGTTTGATAATTAGAGTTTGAATAGTGAAAATCTATGAAATTGATTTTATAATTTGAGTTGCTTGCCACCCAGTGTTTTAAAATATCATTTGATTTCCCTTTGTGTTCTAAAACATTTGAAAGTGCAAATTTTATATCTTGTTTATCTAAATTGTCAAGTGTTTTTAAAAGTTGTTTTTCTTCGTTATCGGTCCAGCCTTTAAAACCTCTTTTTCCATCATTATATGTCCCTGTTGTAATCAAATATGGTGGGTCGCAATAAACGAAATCGTTATTTTTTAGAAATGAAAAGTCAAAATCATTAAAACAAACATTGGCGAAGCCAATGTTTGTTTCTTTTAATCTGATTATAAATTTTTCTAAATTTTGTTTCATTGAAGCGTTAAAACTGCTTCTTTCTCGTCCAAATGGGTTATTAAATTCGTGGTTATTGTTAAAACGAATTTGATGATTAAATGAAAATGCAATAAGTACAAATAAATCCAACGATTTTTTTTGTTTATTATATTGCTCTCTCATTTTTTTATATCCTTCTTCGTTTGTCAAAGAAAGTTCAAATTCTTTTATTCTGTTTTCAATATGTGAAATAGTCGTATCAAGGTCATTTTCTTGAAATGTTTTGTACATTTCAATTAGATAAGTCAAGTTGTCGTTAAAGTAAACTTTGTTAGCGTTTACGTTAATTCCAACATTACATCCACCTGCAAATAAGTCAATAAAATTATCTATTTCTTTTGGGAAAAGTGGTAAAATTTGGTCTAATATCTTGGCTTTGCCACCAATATAATTTAATGGAGATTTAATAATAAATTTATTTTTTACTCTTGTCAATAACATTTATATGTCTTTTTGTGTTATGCAAATTTACTAAATTAATTCGTATCGTATCGCACTGCTCTGTTTTTTTAAATAAATGGTAACGTAATAGTGTTTTATACGAAATTCAAAAATACAAAAAAAGTTTTAATAAAAAACCTTTTTTGTATTAAAATTAAATATTGATTAAAAGTGATAAGCTGAATTTTGCATCAGTCAGTCGCCTGACTAATAAATCTTTTCCCCTAATTGTATTATATATTTTAGGTTAAACAATAGAATAAAAATAAGAATTTTTTTTTATAAAAAAAATAACTACCGCCAAACGCGGTTTAGTTCAACTTGTTTATACAACCAACTTATTACATTAAAACTGTTATTTAGATGCCAAATAAGTATGTAAATAACAATTTTTTCAAAAATTAAGTTGTTATTTATTTTTTAGCAAATACAAGTATTTTTTTTTACAGTTCATCAATTGGACTTTTTACTAATAGCAGTTCGTTCATATAACATTGAATTAATGCGCTTTTGTAATGTTCTTTTACTCCATTTTTCCAACTTGCACATTTCAAAGTAGAACATTCTTTTTAGCTCATCATCTATATAAATAATGCTTTTTATATGAGTCCAGCTTAATTGTCTCCGCAATGCGGAGACAATTTGCTCGTTTTGATGCTAATTCAGGGTTTTCAATTTCTTCTAATCTTTCGTAGCCTAGCTTTGCTAACCAGCGTTTAAAGGGTTCTGCTTTGGGTGAAGGTATAGATTGAATAATTCTTAAAAGTGTTTCTGTATCTGCTATATCTGTATCTCGCATTTTACCATCTTTTGCCATCATTTTCAACTGTCCGATTTTTTTTGGACACTTCAATATAGCCCTCAGATGTTAATTTTTTTTTTAAGTAGTTCCAATATTTCCGGGTTCTTTGACTTTTTGCAAGTATTTCAACAACATCAACTATTGCAAAATACCATTTTTTTTTCGTTCCAATGTGTTCTAACGGTAAATTGTATGAGTAGTTGCAGATTGCGTGGTACTTTCCTGTCAAACCGCTATGCAGTTTGAGCGGGCTACAAACCTTGATATTTAGCACTTCACCTGACATTACTTATACAAAATGTTAGGGGTAGTTGTTAATTAGTTAATTCGTATATCTTTTTTAACATGTCGTAGTATTTAGTTTCGATATTAGTACTCTTAAGATTTTTAAAAAGTTCTTCTTTAAATTCGTTTAAATCACTTTTTAAATTTTCTTTCGAACTTGGTTTTATCCATTCAGTAATAGCATACATTTTTCCTTTTGGATGTTCTAATTTGTCTAAAGTAATGGAATCGATTCCATACTTTTTTTTCTGTTTTTCCAGAGTCTTTATTATATAATCTGATTTAATAAAATCCTCAGCTGTGATTGCGGTTACGCCATTTACTAACTCATCATAACAAAGCCATTTATATGATTGCGGTTCTGACAAATAGTCTTTTTGTTTGTCTTTTGCAGGTTTATCTGAATCACTTGTTATTAAACATTCTCTATTAGCTAGTTCTAGTATTGGTGAAATGTATCTTATTTCTTTAACTCCTTTTGCATGTGTAAGACCATAATCTTTAAGTGATTTTATTTCTTTATAAACATTAGGGATTCTTGCTACTGCTATTTTAAAAAGGTGTTTATCTCGCCAACCTTCAAAAAGAATATTCTTTTCTTTTAAAGTTTCAAAAACAGAATAACCCAAGGCGTTGTATATAACCTCTTCATCGACAATATTTGATGACTCTACTTTTTTAACAGAGGTTTCTTCATTTTTCTTTTCAACTATATAATGATTTTCTAAATTATCTGGATCTATTAAAAAAATCGAATGTGTACTAAAAATAACTTTGTTGGATTCTGATATTTTTCTTAGTTCAGCTCTTAAAAAACGCTGACCTGAAGGATGTAAACTAATCTCTGGTTCATCAATAATTAAAACGGAATCCTCCAATTGACTGGTTTCTACTTGAACCGAAATCATTATTAGAAATGTTATAAATCTTTTGAAACCATCACTCCTTTGAGAAAAATCATAACAGTTTTCTTCTTTAATTCCTATTTCTAAATTTGGTCCATTTAATGTTAAATCAAATTCAATATCATTATATTCTTCCCATTTTTCATTAAAAAATATTGTGGCATATTTAGAAATTCTTGACAGAAAGTTTCTCAAAGTTTTTGTGCCTCGAGAGCTAGCTAAATCAATATCTGATTTAATATTATTTATTTCTGCGAGATTAAATAAATATTTTAAAGGCAGGCATGTATCAGGATTTTCTTTAAATTCATTCAAAACAACCTTTGAAGGTAGCAAGTTTTTAGAATCATAAAACCAATGTATACATTTAGGGCTTGTTGTCTTAAGTAGTTCTGTTAATTTTAAACCAATCTTTTCATTTATAAAATCAGCAGTAAGTTCTTCTGTAATATTTTCTGGCACTTCCTTATAGGAAGTAATATCAACTATTTTTGCATTACCTAATTCAACTTCTTTTCCAGTTTTTTTGGATATCAATTTTGTAGTTGGTGGCGTTTTATCAACAATTTTCTTCCAATTTTCTGCAACCTTATAATAATCACTGATTGCCCAGTATTGATTAAGTCGAGCATTTTTTATGAAATCAACAGATATTAAACATTCTAGTCTTTCATTAAAGAACTGTTCAACACTTATTTCTTTACTAAAGTACTTTATAATTTTTTTGTCTTTTACTTCTTTGTAATTAATAAAGAGTGATTTGTAAATCTCATAAGTCGCATTTGTACTATCAAGCCCTGGTGTAAGCACAAACTTAATTTTAGAATTAGATATTGGTTCTTCGTCCGGTAATGGCTCTCTAATGCATGTTTTATCTATCGGCTTTTTATTATCCAAGTAACTAATTGCTTCTAGGATATTTGTTTTACCACTTTCGTTTTTCCCAGCTAAAACATGATAATTTTTATCAAAGTTGATGGACAAATCTTTAATAGATTTGAAATTAAATATATCTATCCTTTTAAGTATCATAACTCATTGTTTGTATTGTTTATTCTATCTATGTTTGTTGCGATTCAATTACCCCTAACGTAATAGTGTTTTATGCGAAATTCAAAAATACAAAAAAAGTTTTAATAAAAAACCTTTTTTGTATTAAAATTAAATATTGATTAAAAGTGATAAGCTGAATTTTGCATCA